>JANNRU010000459.1:0-6432 GCA_031401755.1 Acidobacteriota bacterium
CGACCATCGGCGAGTCCGGCGACCCGTCTGTCGAAGCCACGCTGCGCATCGCGCTCGAGGACGACAACGAATACGTTCGCGCAGCGGCGACGCAGTCGATACGGGTCCACGAGCAGCTCATGCGTCGTCGTGAAGCGAGCCTGCCCGACGGCCCCGCACCCTCCGCGGACGAGCCGACGCCTGAGCGCGTGAACCCGATTTGAACGATTCGCGAAGCAGTGATGGCTGGGATCCGGCGCCGACGCGACGGCGGGTCGTGCCGCGCGGTGCGGGTTACGTGATCGAGCAACAGGGCACGGTCGTCGTGCGGGTCGATCCGACGGAACTCCCGTCGCGGTTTGCGGTCCAATCCAAGCTCGCCGAGCTGGCTGGAACCTGCTTGCTGCGCGGGGGGGCCGACGGGATTCTGCTCGTTGCCACGGACGGCACGGAGCTTGCGCGTTCTGAACCCCTGGCCGGGCTCGGCCGCGAGACGGGGTTGCGTTGCCTGCTGCTCGAGGACGGACGTGTCTTCCGCGGGATCGCGCGGGCCGGCCGCTCGGGCGGTTGGGAACTGGTGGGCTGGGAGGTACCGGGCGCCTATCTCGTCGCGCGTCCGGACGAATCGAATGGATGGGCGCTCGATGAGACTCCTGCCGGCCGCGGTCTGGAATCAATCGATCGGCTGGCGGTGTTGCTTGCGGCGGAGGTTTTGGATTTGGACGCCGAAATGACAAGGGAGACTCGATGACGACCGACCGATCTTCGAACGCCCCGCCGCCCCAGGGCCGGCGGCGGAGGAATCCACGGGGTCGACCCGGATCCGGAAGGCCAGGGGGTGGGGGATTCGATCGCGGGCGACGGCCGGACGGGGGCGGCTCCCCGCAAGGGTTCGATCAGGTTCCGACCGGTACTCCGGATCTCGCGGTCACCGGGGTGTTACAGATCAGCGATCGCGGCCACGGACTGCTCCGCGACCCGCGCGGGGACTACGCGCCGTTGGCAACCGATCCGATCGTCCCACGGGCGCTGATCCTCGAAGCGGGCCTGGAAACGGGGCTTGAGATCGAGGGTCTTGCCGTCACCGATGCCGGGCGCTCCGGACGGCCCGCGGCGCTGGCGGTCGTCCGCGCGATCAACGGCGAACCGCCTGAAGCCTGGGGCCGGCGACGTTTGTTCAAGGACCTGGTGGCGGAGGATCCCAGCGAGCGGATCCGGCTCGAGCGCGATCCGGAGGATCTCTCCACGCGAGTGGTCGACATCATCTCTCCGATCGGCAAGGGCCAACGCTGCTTGATTGTCGCCCCGCCGAAGGCGGGAAAGACGGTCCTGCTTCAAAGGCTGGCCCAGTCGATCACGACCAATCACGCAGATATCCATCTGATGCTGTTGCTCGTAGACGAGCGCCCGGAAGAAGTCACCGACATGCGTCGCAGCATTCGGGGCGAGGTCGTGGCTTCATCGTCGGACGAGCTGGCGCGCAACCACGTGCAAGTGGCCGAGATCGTCCTTGAGCGCGCGAAACGACTGGTCGAGATGGGGCGGGACGTCGTAATCCTGCTCGATTCGATCACGCGACTGTCACGGGCGTACAACACGGAGCAACGCGGCTCGGGCCGTGTGCTCAGCGGTGGTATCGATGCGCGAACGATGGAAAAACCTCGGCGGTTCTTCGGCGCCGCGCGCAAGGTCGTCGGCGGCGGTTCGTTGACCGTGATCGGGACGGCGCTGGTCGACACCGGATCGCGCATGGACGAGGTGATCTTCCAGGAGTTCAAGGGCACCGGTAACACCGAGATCGTGATGGACCGCTCACTCTTCGAGCGTCGTATCTTTCCGGCCATCGACATCTCCAAGAGCGGTACCCGAAAAGAAGAAAAACTCTACTCTTCCGAGGAATATCAAAAAGTAACACTCCTGCGCCGAGCCCTCGCGCCATTGCGAGCGGCTGAGGCCATGCAGCTCCTGACGCAGCGGCTCGGGAAATATCCGACGAACGCCGCGTTCCTGGCCGACTTGACTTCGTGAGCGACGAAGTCGAGTTCATGTCGCGGATTTCCCCGACCGCGCCAAGCGCTGCACTCTCGATCTAGGCGGCAAAGCCAGCATTCTCCGGCCGGATCACGGATTTGGGCGGTGTGCTCGGCGTTTGCTGTCACGGCCTTGGCGCCTTGACTTCTTGAGCGGCGTCGTTCCGTAGATCGACCGCGCCTTCGAAAAGCGGCATTGATGCGTTGACCGGCTCGCCTCCGGTTCTACATTCGACGACGAGCCTTTCGGAGGTTGATGTGCCGTGGAGTCCTGAAGATTGGGAGGCCTTGCTCCCTGCGGAGCGGGTTTCCGATTCGCACCGCGATCCGTGCTGGGGCGGCGTGGTCGAGTTCTTGTCCCGCATCCCCGACCGCGCCGAGCGCTGGATCCTGGATCTGGGCGGCGGAGCCGGACTTCTCGGCCGGGATCACGGCTTCGGCGGGATCGTTTGCCTCCGTGGCATGCCCTCCCTCGTGCGGGCCCGATTCCACGTCGCTCTGCTCCTCGACACGCTGGGGCGTCCGCCTGCGGCGGAGCTCGACGAGTTGTTCGGGCGGGTGCGGTCGCTGCTGTTCGAGGGCGGCTTGTTTATCGTCACCTTCGCGGCCGCGCCTGTCGTCGACGTCGTGCGTCCAATGCGGCTTTGCGCGGGGGCGGGGTCAGCCGACACCAGAGGATTCCACGAGATCGAACTGCAGTATCGGCTACACTGCGCCGGCTTTCAGGGCCTGCGCATTCGACGATTCCGCGTGCAGCACGTTGGGGTCGATCGTCTGATCGCGATCGGCTCCCGCCGGGCCTCGAACTAGCCGACCAGCACCGCGCCGCCGTTGACGTTCAAGACCTCGCCGGTGACGAACGACGCCAAGTCGGAGGCAAGGAAAAGCACCGATCCGGCGATTTCCTCGGGGCGCCCCGCTCGTCCAAGCGGTATCTGCGCGAGGATGCTCGGTGCATCGCCGCCCGAGAGAGCTTCGCGGGTCATGTCGGTTTCGACCCAGCCTGGGGCGACGCAGTTGACGCGGATTCCGAAGGGCGCGAGCTCGACGGCGAGTGATTTGGTCAACGAGATCACGGCGCCCTTGGTCGCCGCGTAATGCGCGTGTAGCGGCTCTCCGCGTTGGCCGGCCGTGCTCGAGATGTTGATAATCTGGCCGGATCGCTGCTCTTTCATACGTGGAACGGCGGCGCGGATGATGTGAAAGGTCCCGCTCAGGTTGGTGGCCAACATCTCCGCCCACTCGCCGTCGCTCATCTCTTCGATTGGGGCGCCCTTCCAGATCGCCGCGTTGTTGACGACCAGATCGAGTTGTCCGAAGCGGTCGATCGTCTCGTCGACGAGCATGTCCGCCTCCTCCCGGACCGAAACGTCCGCGGCAAGACAGAAGGCTTCGCCGCCCGCCTGTTCGATGCGCTGCACGACGAGTTCGGCCCACGGGCGCTCCAGGCGATAGTTGACCGCAACGCGTGCCCCCGCGCGTGCCAGCAACTCACAGCAGGCGCGGCCGATGCCGCGCGACCCGCCGGTAACCAAGGCCGCCTTGCCGGAAAGATCGATCATTGAGACTCCTCAATCGTCCCCGCCCCGGAGAGTTCGGAGAGTACCGCGAGTTGTCCACAGGCGGCACGCGCCTCGGCCCCGCGGCTCCAGCGGATGCTCACCGCAACGCCGCGATCAAGGAGGGTGTCGCGAATCGCGATCACGCGGGAGCGATCGGGCGCTTGATAAGGTAACCAACCGGGGACCGGATTGAACGGGATCAGGTTCAGCTTGGCCGGCCGGCCGCGCAGCATCGTGCTCAGCCGGTCCACGTCGGCCGCCGAATCATTGAGTCCGCCGAGCAACACGTACTCGAAGGTGTGTCGCTCGCCGGTCTCGCGCCACCAGACCGAGCAGGCCTCGAGCAGACGCTCGATCGGATAGCGTCGATTGATCGGCATCAAACGCGACCTGAGTTCGTCGGTGGTCGCGTTGAGCGAGACGGCCAGGTGGGGTCGCACCGGCTCCCGCGCCATGCGCTCGATCGCCGGCGCCAGTCCGGCGGTGGAGACTGTGATCCGGCGGCGCGAGAGTCCCGGGCCGTTGGGATCGGTCAACAGCCGAACGGCGGCCAGGACGGCGTCGTAATTGTGCAGCGGCTCGCCCATGCCCATGAAGACCACGTTGAATGGCCGTTCGCCGAGGTCGCCTCGGTCTTGGGCCCACGAGATCTGACCGACGATCTCGCCGACTTCGAGGTGACGGACGAGTCCCATGCGTCCGGTCAGGCAAAAATCGCAGGCCAGCGCGCAGCCGACCTGGCTCGAGACGCAGAGCGTGACCCGATCACGCTGTCGCATCAGGACGCACTCGACGCGCCCGCCGAGGACCATGTCGATCGCGTATTTCACGGTGCCGTCCGTGGCGGTCGCCGTATCGGCGATGCGGCCGCGGTCCACGCGGTGATCGCTGGCCAATCGCGCTCGCAGGGACTTCGGTAGGTCGGTCCAGGCCTGCGGGTCGAACTCGCGCCGGGCGTAGAGCCAACGACGGATCTGATCCGCGTGATAGGTCGGCGCCCCCAAATCGGCGAGGTATTGCGCGAGCGATTCGCGGTCGAGCCCGTAGAGGTTGGCCATGTGTCCCAAGCCCGGTGCGTGTCAGACCGGGGCAGCGTAGCATGCCCAGCGAGGGGTGATTGGCAGCGCCTGCATCGCTTCGATAACCTGACGCGCCAAGACCGGGAGACCTTCGATGAAGCGCGACCAGCTCTTGTTCTTGCTCGCCGGGATCGCCTTCGGACTGTTGTTCGGCTACGGCCTGTTCAACGCTCTGGCCACCGCCCCGAACCCCGCCGAGTCCGGCGCGACCACCGCCCAAGGCGCGATGGCCGGACCCCAAGGTCCGCCTGCGCCCGGTGCACCCGCTGGCGGCGGCGCGCCAGTCATGGCGGAGGTCAACGCGCTCAAGGCTCGGCTGCAGACGAATCCGCAAGATCTCGTCGCGCTTTCGCGATTGGCGGATCTGTACTACGACGCTGGCCTGTGGCAGCAGGCGGCCAGCTACTACGAGCGTGCCGTGACCTTGCGTCCGAGCGACGCGAATTTCCTGACCGACCTCGGAATCAGCTATCGGAACCTAGGGGATTTCGAGCGAGCGCTGGCGCAGTTCGAACGCGCGCACCAGTCGGATCCCAAGCACTGGCAGTCCCTGTTCAACACCGTCGTCGTCGCGGCGTTCGACTTGCGACGATTCGATCTCGCCGAACGGGCGGTGGCGGCGATCGAGGCGATCGACCCACGGCCAGCCGAGCTATCGGCGGCTCGGATCGAGGAGTTGCGCCAGGCGATTCGGGACGCGCAGACGTCCGCAGCGGGCGGGAGGGAACGAGTCGCCTCATGAAGCTCGCACGCTGGGTGAGAATCTTGGCGATCGTCGTGGCGGGTCTGTGGCTCTGGTTCCGGAGGCGCTCCGCCCGACGCGTCTGACGCCCGCCGTTTGCCCGCTCCCGGAATGGGACCCTATATTCGCGCCGCCGTAGCCCCGCCTGTTCAGGTGGGGGCAGACTTGGCGCGCGCGGGGAAGGAATGACCCAACAGAACACCGAAATCCTCCATGAACGAGCCTCTTCGTCTTATCGGGCGGGCGACTATCTGGAAGCTCTCGCCGCTTGGCGGATGTTACTTGACCTGGACCCGAGGGATGACCAGGCCCGCGAGGGTGTGCGGTTATGCGAACTGCTGGCGGTCAGCACGTTGGAGGAAGAGGAGGAATCGGGGGAGATCGGCGCGATCTTCGGCGACGACGGTCTGGCCCCGGTATCCCGCGCGGCGGCCGTTGATCCGAACTCAGTCTTCGCCGAGCTGTCCGACGAGTTGCTCGACGCCCGATCAACGGCTGCACGTAGTCCGGCCGCGGGTCTCGCCGCCCGGCCGGTGACGCCGGTCGGCGCCGGCGACGACATCGATCTCGGATTCGACTTTAACGAGGACGAGGCGCCGGCCGCCGACCCGACGCTCGACGAAGGCTTCGATTTTCTGGACTCCGCCGTCGACACGGTCACGGTGCCCGATCCATCGACGATCGAGGATTCGTTTCGCGATACGCTGTCCGAGTTGGACGCCGCTGTGGCCGTCGATTCGAGCCCGATCTCCGATTGGTCCGACGACTCCCTCGGCACCGAAGACCTTGTCGAGATCCGATCGGATGATCCGACTGCCACCGAGGTCCTGATTCCGAACGCGAGCGCGGAGACTCCGAAACCGGGCGCGGCTGCGATCGCTGCTGCAACCGAACTGCGCCGCCGGGTCAACGAACTGCTGGCCGAGGCGCTGGCGCACCTCGAACGCGGCGAACGCAAAGACGCGCTCGTCCTGTTAGATCGCGTGTTGATTCTCGATGACACTCAAGAAACTGCGGCGACCCTGCGCGAACGCATCCGG
>JANNRU010000460.1:0-7946 GCA_031401755.1 Acidobacteriota bacterium
CGGGCGAAAGACCGCGCAGGCCGTCGTTGGCGCCCAGACCGACGATCACGATCGCCGGATCTTGCTTGAGCAGCCAGTCGATTCTTCGCACGCCTCCGGCGCTCGTGTCGCCGCTGACTCCGGCGTTGACGACGCGGATCGGAACGCCCTCGCCGGCCAGGATCTCACCGACGATTTGCGGCCAGGCGCGGTCGGCGGGCAAACCGTAGCCCGCAGTCAAGCTGTCGCCGAGAAAGACGACCCGCGGTCCGTCGGGTGCGTTGCTGCGCGATTCGGATGGCGCGACCTCTAATCGCGCACTAGGCTCATTGGCGCAAGCGATCCCGATGATGCACGACACACCGATGAGCGCCGTGGGGGCGAGCGTGCCACGGATCGAGCTCCGAAGGTTGACACGTCGGCTGCCTTCGGGTGAACGCATGCTGACCATCGTGGACGACGTCGACCTGGCCGTCCAGGCCGGCGAATTCGTGGCGATCCTCGGCCCGTCGGGCAGCGGTAAGTCGACGCTCCTGGCGCTGATGGCCGGCCTCGATCGCCCGACATCGGGCGAGGTGCGATTGGACGGGCGGCCGATCCAGTCGCTCTCCGAGGACGCGCTGGCATTGCTGCGGCGGCACGGAATCGGGTTCGTCTTCCAATCGTTTCAACTATTGCCGAACCTGACCGCGCTGGAAAACGTCCTACTGCCGCTCGAACTGGTCGGCGCCGACACGCCGCGACGCCGAGCGGAGGAGCTCCTCTTAGCGGTCGGACTCAGCGAACGCGGCCACCACTACCCGGCGCAGCTGTCGGGCGGGGAGCAGCAGCGCGTCGCCGTGGCCCGCGCCTTCGCCGCGCGACCCGCGATCCTGTTCGCCGACGAGCCGACGGGCAACCTCGATCACGCCACGGGGACGATGATCCTCGACCTACTGGCCCGGCTTCGTCGCGACGAGGGCACGACACTGGTCTTGGTGACGCACGACCCCGCGGTCGCCGCGCTCGCCGACCGTCGAATCCACCTGCGCGACGGGCGCGTCGAGCGCGTGGAGTGAGACCGGGACTCTACGTACGAAGCTTGATCCGTGAATCGCGTGGGTCGGGCGGGCGGCTGGCCTTCTTCGTGCTCTGCTTGTCGGTCGGCGTGGCCGCGGTCGTCGCCGTCGCCGGCTTGGCGACGAGCCTGGACCGAACGATCCGTGGCGAGGCACGGCAGCTTCTCGCCGCGGACGTCGCCGTTTCCGGCTGGCGCGCGACACCTCCGGCGCTCGACGCGTTGCTCGACGGCGAGGCGGGATTGCAGCGCACGGAGCTACGCCAACTGACGACCGTCGTCGCCGCCCCTGCACTTCCGGACGGGCGACCCGGCCCCACACAACTCGTGCAGCTCAAGGCGGTCGGCGACACCTATCCGTTCTACGGCTCGCTGCGCCTGGATCCTGATGTTCCCCTCCGTGAGTTGCTCGGCGAGGACGGCGTCGTCGTCGCGCCGGAGCTGCTGCGCCGTCTGCAACTCGAAGTCGGGGCCACGCTACTCATCGGCGGTCAGCCGTTCCATATCGCGGGACGCGTGCTGGCCGAGCCCGATCGACTCGACACGGGATTGAGCCTCGGGCCGCGAGCGTTCGTTTCGCTCGCCGGCCTCGCGCGCACGGGACTGCTGGGCTTCGGCAGCCGCGTCTACTCCCGTGTCCTGCTGCGCTTGCCTGACGCGGCCTCGACCGACGCGGCCGCGGCGCTGGCCGCCCGTATCCGCGATGCCCTCCCCGACGCCGAATTCTACGAGGTCGAAACCCACACCGACGCACAGCCCGCACTCCGCGCCGGCTTGCGGCGCGCGGAACGGTTCCTTGCGCTCGTCGCGCTGCTCTCGCTCGTCGTCGGCGCCATCGGCGTGGCCGAGACGGTGCGATCCTGGCTTGCCGGCCGTCTTGATTCGATCGCGGTCCTGCGCTGCCTGGGCCTGCGGCCGCGCGAGGTGGTCACGCTCTACGTCGGACAGACCCTGCTGCTGGCGCTCGTCGGCAGCGCCATCGGCTCCGTCGCCGGACTCTGCCTGATCGCCGCCGTGCCACGGATCTCGGGGGGTCTGGTCCCCGCAGTTGCCGTCTCGCTCTGGCAGCCGGGTGCCGTGGCTCGGGGACTCGCCGTGGGAACGGGCATCGCCCTGCTCTTCGCGCTGCCGCCGCTCGCCGCATGTCGTCGCGTCTCGCCGTTGCGAGTCATTCGACGGGACGTCGAGCCGCTGCCGCCGAGCCGACTCGTGCGCGGCCTGACGCTCGCCGTGCTCGGCGCGGGGACGCTCGCGATCGCGGTAGTCCAGGCACGATCGTTCGCCTTCGGCGCCGGGTTTGCGGGGGCGCTCGCCGTGGTTGCGGCAGTGTTGGCGTTGGCCGCTTGGCTACTCGCCCGTGTCGTCGGTACGCTCGCGCGACGCGTCTCCGCGGTCCGCCTGCGTCACGGCCTGGCGTCGCTAGCGCGGCCGGGGGCGGATACGCTGAGCTCGATCGTCGCGCTCGGTCTCGGCACGCTGGTCGTGCTCGGGATGTACCTCGTCGAGGGACAACTCGCGCGCAGCCTCGCCGCAGAGTTGCCCGACGATGCGCCGAGCTCGTTCTTCATCGACATCCAGCCCGACCAGTGGGAGGGTGTGCGCGGGATCCTCGAAAGCGAGGGAGCTTCAGCACTGCGCTCGGTACCGATCGTCAACGCGCGGCTGCGGACGATCGACGGTCGCTCGGTCGAGGAGCTGGCGGCCCAAACCGAAGGCGACGATCGTCGACGCCGGTGGACCCTGACGCGCGAACAGAACCTGACCTATCTGGCCGAGCTACCCGAGGGCAATCAAGTGGTCGAGGGTCGCTGGTGGGCCGACCCATCGCGGGCCGAGGTCAGCATCGAACGCGAGTTCGCTCAGGGACTCGGCGTGTCGGTCGGGTCGACGATCGATCTGGACGTACAAGGTGTCATCGTGCCGTTGAGCGTGACTAGTCTTCGGCAAGTCGACTGGCGTTCGTTCCGGCCGAACTTCTTCCTCGTCGTCGAGCCGGGAGTGCTCGAAGCTGCACCCCAACAGCGGGTCGCGGCGGCCCGGTTTCCCGACGGCGGTGACGAGCGTGTCGAAGCGCGGCTCGCCGCGTCGTATCCAAACGTCGTTCCGATCCGTATCCGCGAGGTGCTGGCCAAGGTCGCCGGGGTGCTGGCGCAGATCGGCCAGGGCGTGCGGCTGCTCGGCGGATTCACCTTGCTCTCCGGATTGGCGATCCTCGCCGGTGCCGTGGGTGCAAGCTCCGTGCGTCGCGGCCGCGAGGTCGCGTTGTTGAAGACGATCGGCATGACTCGCCGTGACGTCGCCCTGGTCTTCGCGTTGGAGTATGCGCTCGTCGGCCTGGTCGCCGGTCTGATCGGTGCGGCCGGTGGTGGCGCGTTGGCCTGGTTCGTGGTGACGCGCGGAATGGAGCTCGAGTGGTTGGCCGAGGCCACGCCGTTCGTCGCCGCCGTCGTGCTGGCCGTCGCGCTCGCCGTCGGCTGCGGACTGCTGGCGAGCCTGCGCGCGCTGTCGCGGCGGCCGATCGAGGTCTTGCGCAGCGAGTGACCGCGATCGCCCGACGGAATCGGCGACGCGTGCGGGAGTTGGGACAGCGCTCCGGGCGGTTAAGCCGCTCGGAACGCCACGCTACCCTGAACCGCTCACCGTGGCGCGCGATCGCTCTCGGCGGCACCCGCCATCCGGTCCAGCGCTTCCCCGAGCCGTTTCAGTTCTTCCCCGTAGAGCGCCCAGTCGCCGTTTCGCTGCGCTTGCAGCGCGCGTCGGTAGTGTTCCTGCGCCGTCGTCGCCAGCCCGTCCGCCCCGCTCCGGCTCGTATTGGCTTCGACATCGGCCTGATTCCGAGGCCGTGGCGACTCGCCGATGTCGCCGTCCCCCGGATCGCCGGGAAAGAGCCGAGCCAGCGCCTCTTCCAGGGTCGGCTCCATCACGATCCGGTTCTGGTGTGCGACCACGACCCGCTTCAGCTCGGGAATACGACCGCCGGCCGCACGCAGGTAGAGCGGTCGGATGTAGATCAACGACTCTTCGATCGGAATGACCAGCAGCGTGCCCTGGATCACCTCGGAGCCTTGCTGGTCCCACAGCGTGATCTGCGGGGAGATGAGCTGGTCCTGATTGATCCGCGCCGCGATCTGGCGCGGCCCGAAGATCACGGTCTGCTTGGGAAACGTGAAGGCAACTAGCTCGCCGTAGTTCTCGCCATCGCTGCGAGCGACGATCCAGGCCGCCAAATTGTCCTTCTGGCGCGGCGTGTACGGCAACATCTGGATGTACTCGGTCTCTGATTCTCCGGGGAGTTTCATGATCGTGTAGTAGGGCTCCATCCGGGCTGACTCGTTCCGCATCTCGATCGAGGGGATCTCCCACTGGTCTTCTTTGTTGTAGAAGACTGCCGGGCTAGTCATGTGGTAGGTCGCAAACATGGCGGTCTGGAGCGCGAAGATCCCCTGCGGATAACGCAAACGCGATCGCAAGTCCTCCGGCATCTCCTCCAGCGGGCGGAACAGATCGGGAAAGATGCTGGCGAAGGTCGCGGCGAGAGGGTCCTGCGGATCGAGGAGAAAAAACGTCGTGGTGCCGTGATAGGCATCGATCGTAACCTTGACCGAGTTTCGGACGTAGTTGAGGCCGCCGCGCACGGGAGTCGAGTACGGATAGCGGTCGCTCGTCGTGTAGGCGTCCTGGATCCAGACGAGTCTCCCGCCGGAGATCGCCAGGTAGGGATCGGAGTCATAGGTCAAGAACGGGGCGATCCGCCGGACCCGATCGGCGATGCGGCGGTAGATCATCACGCGACTGTCGGCGGTCAGACTCGTCGACAGCAACGTGTCGGTCGATCCGAAACGCAGCGCGAACATCGCGCGGCGCGCGAACCCGCCCAGGGGAACGCCACCCCGTCCTTCGTACTGGCCGAAGACGTTGTCATCGCCCTTCGGATAGTCAAACTCCTGGGTTCCGGTCTTGACGAAAACGTGGTTGTTCGATAGCTCGCCGAAGTAGATCGCGGGCTGTGTGATCTCGATGTCGACCGTCGAGACCGGCGGGAGATCGCGGATGAACAAGACCGGAAGTCCTTCCGGCGTGACCTGATTGACCGGTCCGAGCGTCAATCCGTAGCCGTGGGTGAAGGTGAGGTGCTCGTTGATCCACGTACGGCTGGGGAGGCTGGCCGAGTTCAGCTCGCGCGCGGAGAGCATGATCTGTCGGTACTTACCGTCGATCCAGTATCGGTCGTTGTCCACCGAGACGAAGTCGTAGTAGGTCCGGATCTCCTGGATCTGGCCGAACGTGTCGAGCAGCGGCTGGTCATTCCATAACGGGACATTTTCGAGCGTGGCCGCGTTGCGCTCGATGTCGTCACGAGTCAAGAGCGCTTCCCCGGACAACTCGCGCTCGACCACACGATCGCGCGCGAACGCCGAGCGCGTGGCGGCGATGTTGTGCACGATGAATGGAGTCTCTCGGACCTGTTCGTCTGGCGCGACGACGAAACTCTGGATCAGTGTCGCGTAGATGTTGCCGAGGAGAAAGACCCCTCCGTAGAGTCCGATGGCCGCGATGACCGGCCACAGGCGTGAGGCGACGAACTGATACAGGAACAGCGCGGCGCCGAGGATCGCCGCGAAGATGAGCACGCGCTGTGCGGGCATCCGCGCATGGACGTCGGCATACGCCGCGCCATTGACGATCCCGGTGGTCGAGTTAACGAGCTCCGGGATCCCGACCCAGGCGTCAAAAGCCGCCAGGCCCATCAACAACGCGCCAAGGATCGCCAGATGACGGCGCGCATTCCGGTCGACGTAGGGGCCGCGGACCGCATCAAAACCGAAATTGCCCCCGACGAAATGCACGGCGGCCACCAGGACCGTCGCCAGCAAGATCGTGAACAGCCCCAGATGCTGGATGAACCTCAGCAACGGCAGCTTGAAGATGTAGAAACCGACGTCGTGGCCCAGGACCGGATCCGGTATCGCAAAGGAGACCGCATGCCCGTACAACAGGCCGAGTTGCCATCGCGACGAGGCGAAGATCCCGATCAACAGCGCGATCAGAGCGGCGCCGGCGTAGAGCAGCGGACGGAACCGACCGGGATCGATGTAGACCCGCCGCGGCCCGTCCGGGCCGACGATCTGGAACTCGCGCATTCGGAGAGCGCTCGACGCGACGTAAAGATTGGCGAGCAGAAAGGCGGCGGCGGCGGCGAAGACGATCGCGCCCAGGCTCGCCCGGGCCGTCAACGAACGCAGGAAGACTCCCTGGTAACCAACCTCCGAAAACCAGAGCCAGTCGGTATAGAGGAAGGAGAATCGCGGAAACACCCACAGCGCGGCTGCGGAGATCACCAGAAGCACCAAGGCCCCAGGACGTCGCGCTCCCAACGGCTTCCTCCGATCGATTCGCAACGATCCGAGCGGGATCGCGGCCGGACTCGATCAGTAACCTAGCAGTTGGGTCGAGCGCACCGCTCGGTTCGGGCTGCGCTCAGGCCCTGCGGCGCACGAGCACGATCGTGATGTCATCGGCCTGGGCCACACCGTGGCCGTGCTCTTTCGTCCCGGCCAGCAAGGCGTCGGCGATTTCCTGTGCCGGACGGGACTTCGCTCCGCGCACGAGCCGCTCGACACCGGACTGTCCGAGCTGCTCACCGACCAGGTCTTCGTATTCGTAGACCCCGTCCGTGAGCGCTCCGAAGATGTCGCCCGGCGCGAACTCGACGACTGCCGGTGGATTCGATTTCGTCTGGGCAAGGAAACCCATCGGCAGAGTGGTCGCCCCGTACCAGACGAACTCGTCTTCCGCCGCGCGATAGTGGAACAGCGGCCCTTGGCCCGCAGAGTGGTAACTCAGGCGATTGGCGGCCGGCTCGAGCAGTCCAAGCAATGCGGTGACGAATCGATTGTCGGCCAGATCCTCGACGAGTTGATCGTTGATTTCGCGGAACGTCGCATCGAGATCGGCGGCCAGTCGCGACGCCATCCGCAACATGGCGCGGACCTGCGTCACGCTGATCGCCGGCCCGACTCCGTGCCCGGTGGCGTCGCCGAGCAGGATCATCAGGCGGCCGTCCGGCAGACTCACCAGGTCGAAGCAATCCCCGCCAGTCTCCTCGGCCGGGGTGCTCAATCCCGCCACCTCCCAGCCGGCGATCTTCGGCATCGTTTGCGGCAGGGTTCCCATCTGGATCTCGCGGGCTACCGCAAGTTCGCGATCGAGCCGCTCTTTGAGCACGAGCTGCTCGATCATGCGCACCCGTTGCAGGGCGACCGCGCACTGCGCGGCGAGCGCCAGCGCGATTCTTTCGTCGACCTCGGTGAAGGGTCCACCGATCTTATTCAGTAACTGCAAGACCCCGACGAGGGTGCCGTCGTAGCCGACGAGCGGAAGCGTCAGCAGGTTGTTCGATTTGAACCCGGTATCACGATCGACCTGGGGATTGAAACGCGGATCGGCATAGCAGTTGGGCACGTTGATCACGGCGCGGGTCTGCGCGCACTCGCCGGCGATCCCTCGATCGGCTGGAAAGCGCAGCTCGCCGACGCCGGTGGCCACGCTGGTGAACAACTCGTCGGTGTGGGGGTCATGCAGGAAGACCGAGCCGCGCTCGGCGCGAAGCGTCGTCTTCGCCGCGTCGATCACCCGCGCGAGCATGACCCGCAGATCGTGTGGGGCGGCAAGTTGACGCGTGACCTCGAGGATCTCCTCGAGCATCAGAGCATCGGCCTGCCGGTCCCGATCGCCGCTCGTCATCTTTGCCTCCCGTCGTCGCCGGGTCCCCGCCCGACTGGCCGTCGGATCGGTCGCTCGCCGATCAAGATAGCCCCATTGCCCGCCCGGGCTCTTCGCCGTACATTTTGGCCTCCGGCGCTCGTGCGTCCGGCCCCCACGGAGATCTCATGTTACGAAACCGTCAGCT
>JANNRU010000461.1:0-1761 GCA_031401755.1 Acidobacteriota bacterium
ACCGTCCAACTCCATGGTGTCGGCCGCGTTGGCCTGATCAAAGGCGCGCAGCGCATCTTTGGAGAGCTGTGGATCGCGCCGAGCGAGCATGCGGACCGCAAGGGCCACGGCCCGGAGGTTCATGGGTAACGAGGGCGACGACTGGATCGAAGGCGGGGCTGGTTTCGACGGCATCGACGGCGACATGTCGGAACTGTTCTTCGACTCGAAGATCATCGGTCACGACGTTCTGTTCTCCGGTTCGGACGAGCAGGATTTCGAGGGCGAATCCGGCGACGACATCATGGTCCAGGGCGAGAGCGTCATTCGCAATGGCGGCCAGATGGGCTTCGACTGGGTGACCTACAAAGGCAACTCGCAGTCAGCTGACGTCGATCTCGCGCGGCCGATCTTCACGACGGCGGTGCAAGACATCCTCCGCAACCGGTTCGACCAGGTGGAAGCTGCTTCGGGTTACAATGCCAACGATCTGCTGATTGGTGACGATCGCATCTACGATCCGAACGCTACCGCAATCGCGAATGTCGACGGAGTTGCCGGAACGGTCTTCTTCCGCGACGACGTCAACCAGGCCGGTATCGACCGGATTGCTGGCCTCAGCGAGGTCATCACCACGGCCGAAATGACCGCCGACCGCGTCCATACTGCGGAGTTTGCGGACCTCAAGCCGGTTCCCGTGCTTGAGCGGGTCTTCGGCGACGGAAACGTGCTCATCGGCGGCGGCGGCGACGACGTCCTGATCGGCAGGGCCGGCAACGACATCCTCGATGGCGACCGCTGGCTGAACGTCCGTATCCGTCTCACGGCGGCTGGCGACGAGAACCTGGCGGAAAACGAACTCGCCACGGTCGACACCTTGGAGCATGTCTTCACGGCTGGGCAGCTGACGGCGCTTGGAATCGACACGGCCTTCGCGGGCAGGTCGCTCTCCGCGCTCATGATCGATCGCCTGATCGTTCCGAGCCAGCTGCACATCGTCCGGGAAATCCTGGTCGGTGACCAGGGCCCACTCGGTGATACGGCGGTCTACTGGGATGTCGTCGAAAACTACACTGTCACCGAGGAAGACGGCACCTACGTTGTGACTCACAACTTCGACAACCGCGTCGCAACGGTTGGCGAGGTCGTTCCTCTCGGCTTCCGTGGTTTTTCGGATGGCGTGGACACCCTGCGCAACATCGAGCAGATCCGATTTGGTGACGGCCTCGGTGGCTTCCGTACCTTCAACATCGCGGATGTCGTCCAGCGCCCGGCAACAGGCGCGGCGGTTCTCACCGGCGATCTGACTCCAATCGAAGGCCTGACGCTTACAGCGAACACGGCCGGGATTTCGGACCCGAACGGGATCGCCGGCCCTGCCAACTTTGCCTTCCAGTGGCAGAGCTCGGCCAATGGCATTGACGGCTGGGTCGACATCGACGGTGAAACCAATGCGACGCTCGACATTCCGGATGCCCCTGGTACGGATCTGGGCGCACTGCACGGCCTCTTCCTGAGGTCTGTCGTGACCCTGACCGACAACATTGGCGGCACCCAAGTCTTTACGACCGGCTCCACTACCGAGCGCGTTGGTATGAACCTCGACGTCAGCGACTCGCCTGTGGGCGTCACGTTCTTGACCGGTCCTGACACCAACGACGTCATGACTGGGTCGGACTTCAACGACGTGCTTTGGGGGTTGGTTGGAAATGACCAGATCTTCGGCGGCGGCGGAAATGACAGTTTGATGGGCGGCGCTGGTGACGACCTGCTCGATGGCGG
>JANNRU010000462.1:0-21060 GCA_031401755.1 Acidobacteriota bacterium
CGTCGTACGGGTCGTTCCCTTTCCCTCCGGGGAGATCGCGATCGCCTGGGAGGATGGGCACGAGTCCTATTTTTCGAGCTTCGCTCTCCGCTGCGCCTGCGCCTGCGCCGCGTGCATCGACGAGGTCTCCGGAAGGAAGACCCTGCGCGACGAAGCGGTCCCCGCCGACGTCGCACCGCTCGACCTCAGACCGGTCGGCCGGTACGCCTTCAGCGTTCGCTGGTCGGACGGGCACGACACCGGTATTTACTCGCACGCGCGTCTGCGTTCGTTGTGCCCGTGTCAGGAGTGCGTCGGCGACGGGTGACTTCAACAACGACGGATTCATCGATCTCTACGTGACCCACTTCGAATCCAACCAACTGTGGCGGAATCGCGGAGACGGCCGTTTCGAGGATGTGATCGCTCGCGCGGGGGTCGCCGGGAGCGGTTGGTCGAGTACTGCCGCGTTTCTGGACTTCGACCGCGACGGCTTCCTGGACCTGTTCGTCGCCCGCTACGTCGAGTATCGGGCCGCGAAACGCTGTTTCGACGACGCCGGACGTGCCGACTATTGCGGACCGCTCACGTTCCCGCCGGTTCACGATCTGTTATTTCACAACAACAGGGACGGAGCGTTTTCCGATGTCTCGAAGGCATCGGGAATCGCATCGAGTGCGGCCGCGGGGCTCGGCGTGGTCGCCTAAGATTTCAACGACGACGGCTGGCTCGATATTTACGTCGCCAACGACGCTTACGCCAACCACATGTGGATCAACCAACAGGACGGTACGTTCACGGACGAGGGCTTGATCCTCGGCGTCGCGCTCAACCTTCACGGGCAGGCGGAGGCGAGCATGGGCGTGCTGGCCGCCGACCTGGACAACGATCTGGACCTCGACCTGTTCATGACACATCTGGTCACCGAAAAGGACACCCTGTATCGGAACCTGGGAAGTGGGCGCGGCTTCGTCGACGCGAGCGGGTCGAGGTGAGTCGTGGAGCGACTGCGGCCGACCTTGATCGCGATGGCGATCTCGATCTCGTGATCAGCAACATCGGGAGTCCCGCTCGAATCTACCGCAACGACGCACCGCGGAAAGGCCATTGGCCGATGGTCCGCGCACGTGTCACCGTCACGTCGGGGGCGCGAAGCTTCGTGCGTACGATTCATTCCGCTTCGAGCTATCTGACAAGCGGCGCTCCCGAGGCGCATTTCGGGCTCGGCTCAGTGGCCAGCATCGACGCGATAGATGTCGTCTAGCCCGACGGACTGCGCGAGCGATTCCCGGGCGGTCCGGTGGACCGTGCGATCGAGCTTGCTCGAGGTAATGGAGAAACGCTGCGATGAGTCGTCGCCGCCGCACGAAACCCGCGGCGACCGACGAGCGGCGCGAGCCCCGATCGCCCCCGCCCGATCGAAGCGCGATCGCTCAGACCGCTGCGCGAAGCCGCTCTAGGCGGCGATCGGTCTTCTGGGGCTTCGGCGTCGCCGGGGTGATTGCTGCGGTTGCCGTTGGCGGGTGGTGGGTCTTCCAGCGCGGATCACCACCTCCGCCGACTCCGGCGCCCGACACCGCGCGAATGTCGGCGCCGGTCGCGCGAGCCGTCCAAGACGCACGCGGCGCGGTGGAACTGCGACCGACGGACGCGGCCGCGTGGGGCGGCTACGGGAGAATCCTGGACGCGCATCATCTCTACGACGACGCGGTGGTCGCCTACGCGCAGGCTCTCGCCCTGGACCCGAAGAACTTCGTCTGGGCCTACCTGCTGGCCGTGGTCGAGGATTTCCGAGGGGCGGAAGGCTCAACGATCCTCTCGCATTTCGAGGGCGCAATTGCGCTCAGTCCTGGCTTCCCCCCCCGTTCACTATCGGCACGGCGATGCGTTGACCGGTCAAGGCCGGATGCCCGAGGCCGCGGCAGCGTATCGACGCGCGATCGAACTCGACCCGAACTTTGCCATGGCGCACCGAAGTCTCGGCCAAGTGGTCCTCGGTCAGGAACAGACCCAGGCGGCGATCGAGCACCTGGAACGCGCCGCCGAGCTTGATCCTAGCGACAGCATCGCCCTGACCACGCTGGCCCAGGCCTACTCGCGCCTCGGACTACGGACCCGCGGCGAAGCCGCCCTCGCCGAACGCCACCTGGGTAATGCTACCGCGCTGGACGGCCAGCTGACTGCTGCCCACAAAGAGCTTGCCGACCTGACCCAGCAAGCGCGACGCACGGGCGAAGCGGCGCGCCACATGCGACGCGTTGTCGACCTCGCTCCGGAAGACGACGATGCCCGCGCGCGACTCGCGTCTCTGCTCGGGACGATCAACGATTTCGACGGCGCGATTGCCGAATTTGAATCGCTGGCCAAACGTCGCGCCCCGAATGCCGAAGTGCGTCACAACTGGGGCACGGTCCTGATGCGTCGTGGGCGGCACCGTGAGGCCGTCGAGCATTTTCGTGCGGCGCTGAGGGAAAACTCTGCCAACTCTGGCACGTTGTACAACCTCGGCCTATCACTAGAGAACCTGGGTCGTGCCAACGAGGCGATGACCAGCTTTCGCGAAAGCTCTGCGCTCGATCCTTCGGGGCCTGCGGCTAAACGACTGGCGCCACGCTAGGGGCGCAGTAGACCGTTCACGCGGCGCGCCAGGGTGGGAGGTCCACCATTTGGACCTCATTCGCCTCGAGCCAGTCGTCGATCAGTTCGTGAAAGCGGTCGCTGCGGTAGAGAAACCAGCGATCGCGCACCTCGGCCTGGTCGCGAAGAATCTCGCCGATCATCGCGGCCGGATCGTCGGATTCGAGCCCCTCGTGCAGCCGCTCGGTGACTTCCGCGGAAATCGACGGATCGTCGGCGAGAAAGGCTTCCATCCACTCGACCTTCTGGGAGACATCGGGGGGCTGGACGTACAGCCGGGTCGTGCTGGCCCGCGCCATCGGTCGCTCGACCGGCTGGTCGTAGTCCTGGTCGTCAAAGACGGACTCTTCGCCCTCGCCATCCAGACCGACATATCCGGTCACCAAATCGAGGTAGTAGACGAGTTCTTCGTTCTGATCGTTGAACGCCGCTTCGAGCGCATCCCAATCGATTTTAATCGGTTTGCGTTTCATCGCCGGGTCGAACCGCTCGGCGGTCGCGGAGGTGTCTGAAGCTCGCTGAACATGGTCGAAATCAATGCGAGCCCTGAATGTAACCCGTTCCGACCGATGAATTCAAGTCCGCCCCCCGGCGGCCGGTTCCCCGACGAGGAGCCGCGGCAGCCCGGGGTGGATCCGTGAGACGACCTCGTAGGAGATCGTGCCGCACCAGGCCGCGAGTTGCTCGGCGGTAACCTGCTCCCCCCGCTGGCTCCCGAGCAGGACGACCTCGTCCTCGACTTGGGCACCCTCGATGTCGGTGACATCGACCATACACATGTTCATGCAGACCCGACCTCGGATTGGGGCCCGGCGGCCCCGGAGCAGCACGTGGGCGACGTTGGACAGGCCGCGATCGTAGCCCTCGAAATAGCCGACCGGCAACACCGCGATGCGGGATGGCCGGGTGGCCCGCCACGAACAACCATAGCCGACGAAGGCACCTTCCGGGAGATCCTTGATCTGAGCGACTCGGGTCTTCCAGGTCAGCGCGGGGCGAAGCTCGAGTGCCGGCTTCCCACGATCGAGGCACGAGACGTAGGTCTCTCGGGACGGCCACAGTCCGTAGAGCGAGATCCCGATTCGCGCCATGTCGAGGTGGGTCCGGGTGAAGAGCAGCGCGGCGGCGGAGCAGGCGGCGTGCCGGACGACGGGGCGGGGCACGTTCGCTTGGACCTGCTCGCAGGCGTACGTGAAGGCTGCGATTTGGGATTCCGCGAATTCATGCTGCGTCGTGTCTTCGATGTTCGCGAAATGCGTCGTGACGCCCTCGACTCGCAGTCCGGGAAGCTCCCGGATCTCGTCGACGAAAGCGCCCAAATCGTGTTGCAGGACACCTTGTCGGAACGTGCCCGTCTCGATCTTGACGTGGAGGCCCACCTCGCGGTCTCGGCCGGCTGCCAATTCGGACAAGCGGCGCACTGTCGCCACGTTGTAGACCACCGGACGGAGGTCGTACTCGACCACTGCGTCCAGGTGAGCGATCTCGATGTAGCCGAGAACGAGAATCTTCGAACGCCGCCCCGCCTTGCGGAGCGCGACCGCCTCTTCGACGTTGTTGACGCAGAGCCAGTCGACGCCGCCGAGTTCGGCGAGCCGGGCCACCTCCAGCATTCCGTGGCCGTACGCGTTCGACTTCACAACGGCGCCGACGGAGGTCGCGTCCCCCAGCCGCTCACGAAATTGCACGAGGTTGTCCCGCACGGCCCCGGCGTCGATCTCGACCCAGTTGAGCAACGATTCCCCTCGGTCGCCGCGGTCGGCGACTCCGCCAATCTGCGCCTGGGCCAGCTGGCGTGCCAGTTCGTCCCGACTCAATCCAGATCGACCCAGACCGGGCAATGGTCCGACGGCGTCCGCTCTTGGCGCTTTTTCCGGTAATCCCGATCGAGGACCGCGCAACGCAGGCGGCGCGCGATGCTCGGGTCTCCGAGCACGAAATCGATGCGCAGTCCCTGGTCTTTCGGAAATGCCCCGGCTCTGTAGTCCCACCACGAGTACTCTCGCGCGGCCGGAAACAGCCCACGCCAGAGATCGCCGTAGCCCAACGCCAGAATCGCGTTCAGGCGGTCGCGCTCCTCGGCGGTGTGAAAGATCGCCCCGGCGAGGCCGGATTCGTCCCAGGTGTCCAGCGCGGCGGGACAGACATTGAAATCGCCGGCGACCACCGACGGCACTCCGGTCGTGGCGACTCGGGCAAGATGGTCGATCATCGAATCGTACCAGGTGAGTTTCTCGTGGTAATCGGGGTGGGTCACATCTTTGCCGTTAGGACAGTAGATCGACGTCAGATTCAGTCCGCCGACGTTCGCGGTAATCAACCGCGCTCCGCGGGCCTCCTGTCCCGGAAGGCCTACCTGAACGAGTTCGAGCGGCTCTTTCGCGAGCACGGCGACGCCGTTCCACGCTTTCTGCCCATGAGTCACCGCGCGATAGCCTGCCGATTCGAATCGCTCGTGCGGAAACAGATCGTCCACGAGCTTCAGCTCCTGCAAAGCGACCACGTCCGGCTGACGGTCGACCAGCCACCCGAGCAAGTACTCCAGCCGCGCGCGAAGACCGTTGACGTTCCAGGTGGCGATTCGCATGGAATCCTCAGCGCGCCAGCGCGACGTCGACCGACTCGGGTTGGAGAAGACGCACGAGGTCGGCGGGCGCCAATCCGATCAGGAATCCACGGCTGCCGCCGTTGATCCAAATTCGTGGACCCTCGAGGATCGAGCGTTCGATGTAGATCGGCATCGAGCGGCGGGTGCCGAAAGGAGATGTTCCACCGACCTCGTAGCCGGAATGCCGACCGGCGACTTCCGGACGACATGGCCGGATGCTCTTGACGCCTAGCCAACGCGCCAGCGCTTTGGTGCTGACCTCCCGGTCGCCGTGCATCAGGACCATCAGCGGTTCACCCGTGTCGGTTTCCATCACGAGCGTCTTGACCACCGAGTGCTCGTCGAGACCGAGTTCGCGCGACGAAACCCGCGTACCGCCGCGCGTTTCGTAGCGGTAGCGGTGCTCGGTGAACTCGATTCCGTGGCTCGCCAAGAGCCTCGTGGCCGCGGTGCTGGGCGCTTCCGACATCTTCGCCCCGTCATCCTACCGCGGCCGCGGTACTATAGGTCCCGTCATGGAAAAATCTTCGACCGGGATGACTTGGCTCAAATACGGCTGCGGCGGATGCCTGGGCCTGATCGTGCTCTGCGGTCTCGCGGTCGCCGTGCTCGTCGGTGTCGCCTCGATCGGCGTGCGTTCGGCCAAGATCTCCGAAACGACTCGCGAGCCGACGTTGCCCCGAGATATTCCGCCGCCGCCGGACGGTGCTGCACTCGCAGTGGGTGCAGAGGGCCGGATCGTGCTCGACTTACGGCACACCGGATTCAAGATCGGCGTCGGCAGTGCGGGTAGCTCCCCGCGGGTTGAGGCCAGTTACGACACAAATGCCTTCGAGTTGGTCGAATCGATGGATCCCGCGGTACCGGGCGCGAACGACCAACGCTGGGTCTATCGCGTGAGCTTCCATAGAACCAGGAACTGGGTGTTCTCGACCCTCCAACAACTGATGGGGGCCAAGGCCCCTTCGGTCAGGGTGTTCCTGCCCCCCGATCGGCCGATCGCACTCGAGCTCCGCGTGGATAGCGGCGCTGCCGAGGTCGATCTGGGCGGAAGCTGGATCACTGAGGCTCTGGTTGAGTTCGAGCGCGGCGGATTTCAGCTGGACTTCGGCGAGCCCCTGCGACATCCCATGGAGCGGCTGACGGTACGCGGGTCGATGGGCGGATTCGATGCGCGACACGTCGGAAATGCCAGTCCCCGCGAGGCCGAGTTCGACTTTTCCATGGGGGGTCTGCAGCTCGACCTGACCGGCCCCTGGGAACGGGACGCCAGTATCGTCCTGCGAATCCGGCGCGGAGGGGCAGAGGTCCGTTTGCCCAAGGATCTCCGCATCGAGGGAGTTCCCGGGCGTCCGATCGCGCTTTCGTCCCCCGAGGAGATTGCTCGCCCCACGCTTCGCTTCACCGTCGAAAAGGAGGGGGCGGGGGTCGAGTTCAACTGATCCCGCCGGCCGACCTCTGGCGCTTGGGCACGCGTGGTCGTTAGCATGGCCGGGCATGGATGCCCTGATCGTCACCGGCGGCGCCGGCTTCATCGGTTCGAGCTTCGTCCGTCACCTGTTGCGCGAGACGACCGATCGCGTGGTGGTCTTGGACAAGCTGACCTACGCCGGGAGCCTGGCCAATCTCGATGAAGTCGAAAACGACTCCCGCTATCGCTTCGTTCGCGGCGACATCGGGAATCGCGAGCTGATCCGACGCCTTCTCGAAGAGCACCGGCCGTGGGCCGTGGTCAATCTCGCCGCGGAAACCCACGTCGATCGCTCGATCGACGCCCCGCGGGATTTCCTGGAATCGAACGTGCTCGGCGCGTACGAGTTGCTCGACGCCTGTCGGGCTCATTTCGAACAACTGACGGACCGCGAGCGGGAGCGGTTTCGCGTCCTGCACGTTTCGACCGACGAGGTCTACGGGTCGCTCGGTTCCACCGGACTGTTCACCGAACAGACGGCCTACGCACCGAATTCGCCCTATGCCGCCTCGAAGGCCGCAGCCGACCACTTCGTTCGCGCCTACCACGAGACCTACCGTCTGCCGACCCTCCTCACGAACTGTTCCAATAACTATGGCCCGCGTCAATTCCCAGAAAAATTAATCCCATTGATGATCCTGAACCTACTCGAGGCACGCGACCTTCCGATCTACGGCGATGGAGGCAACGTCCGCGATTGGTTGTTCGTCGAAGATCACTGCGCCGGGCTGTTGCTGACTCTACGCCGCGGGCAGCCCGGCCGCAGCTACAACATCGGCGGGGGCAACGAGCGAACGAACCTTCAAATCGTCGATACGTTGTGTCGCCTGATCGAGCAACTCGCGCCCGCGGCGGACAATCCGCGGATGGCCGAACGGGGGCGACGAAACTACTCCGAACTGAAAGTGTTCGTCCCGGATCGCAAGGGCCACGACCGGCGCTACGCGATCGACGCAGCACGAATTCACAGCGAGCTCGGTTGGCAGCCGCAGCACGATTTCGACTTGGGGCTCCAAGCGACCGTTCAGTGGTATCTGCAGAACCGGGAATGGTGCGACCGCGTCCAGCAACAGGGCGGCTATCAGCGGGAGCGCTTGGGCCTCGGGGAACGACAATGAAAGGCATTCTCCTCGCCGGAGGCGCCGGAAGCCGGCTACACCCGGTGACGCTCGGGGTCAGCAAGCAACTCGTCCCGATCTTCAACAAACCGATGGTCTACTACCCGCTGTCGACGCTGATGCTCGCAGGGGTTCGCGAAATCCTCGTGATCACCACTCCGCACGACCAGCCGGCGTTTCAGCGCGTCCTCGGAGACGGCGCGCCGCTCGGGTTGCGCATCGACTACGCCGCCCAGCCGCGCCCGGAGGGGATCGCGCAAGCGTTCCGAATCGGCGAGCAATTCGTCGGAAACGATCGGGTCGCACTGGCTCTCGGCGACAACATCTTCTACGGCCACGGCCTGCCCGAGTCGTTACGCCGTGCCAGCGAACGACCGAATGGCGCCACGGTTTTTGGTTACCGCGTGCGGGATCCGGAGCGCTACGGCGTGGTCGAGCTCGACGCCTCGGGCCGCGCGATCGGGCTCGCGGAGAAGCCCGCCAATCCGCGGTCGCCGTGGGCTGTGGTCGGGCTTTACTTTTACGACAATCGGGTGATCGAGATCGCCTCGGACTTGAAGCCCTCGGCCCGGGGCGAACTGGAGATCACGGACGTCAATCTGGCCTACATGAAAACGGGCGACCTGCACGTCGAGATTCTCGGGCGGGGCATCGCCTGGCTCGACACGGGCACCTTCGACTCGTTGCTCCAAGCCTCGACCTACATCCAGGCAATCGAGGAACGCCAGGGACAGATGGTCGCCTGCCTGGAAGAGGTGGCGCTCAACATGGGTTTCATCGGCCCGGACGATGTCCAAGCCGCCGCTGAACGCATGAAGGGTAACGCCTACGGTCAGTATCTGGACCGCCTGCTCGTCGAGATCGGCTCGCGCAACGAACCGCCGCGTGACCGCTAAGCCGGCTGACGCCGCACTCGGCCCAGCGCCCCCGCCGGGAAAATACCTGATCGCTGCGATCCTGACCCTTTTGAGCCTGATCTGGGGCACGACGTGGTCGGTGATCCAGATCGGGCTCGTCGGCGTTCCGCCGCTGACGGGCGTGTCGCTGCGCTTCGGCCTCGCCGGCGTGCTGCTCCTGGTCATGGCGCGTGCACGAGGAGTCCCGCTCGGACGCTCGTCGTCGGAGCGGCGGCTATGGTGGGTCAATACGACCTTCGCGTTCTGTGGCTCGTTCGGCATCGTCTACTGGGCCGAACAGTGGGTACCGTCGGGTCTGACAGCCGTGCTTTTCGCGACTTATCCGCTCTTCGTCGCTCTGCTGGCCTGGTGGTTCCTACCCGACGAGCCGCTGGGACTCATGGAATCGCTGGCGATCCTGGTCGGCTTCGGGGGCGTCCTCCTGATCTTTTCGGAGGATTTGAGGGCGCTCGGCGGACCCGCCGTCGCCCGCGCCTCGCTGGTCCTGCTGATCGCTCCGTTCGTTTCGGCGATCGCCAGCGTGGCGGTTAAACGCCACGGAGCGGGAATCCACCCGTTGTCGCTAGCGGGCGTGCCGATGCTGGGCGGATCGCTGGTGATGGGGGCGCTGGCGCTGATCTTCGAACGGGACCGCGTCTTCACCTGGAATGCGGCCTCGATCGGAGCGATCGTCTACCTGGCGGTCGTCGGGTCGGCGGTAACTTTCTCGCTGTACTACTGGATGCTGGCCCTGCTGCCGGCCAAGCGCGTCGCGCTGATCTCCTACGTCGTTCCCGTGATCGCGGTGATCATCGGAGTGCTGCGCGGCGAGGCGCTAACCGCCCGGATGCTGGCGGGGGCAGTGCTCGTGGTCGGAGGTGTGACGCTCGCCACGCAACGACCGCGCCTGGCCGACCGATTCAGGCGGCGGTGGGCGCCGTCTCGGTTTCGATGACGGCGATGCGTACCAGCCGGCCCTCGCAGCTCAACTCGAGCCGCGAGACGGGCTGACCATCGGCCCACGGCTCCCGCTCGGTTGAGGCGACGAGCTCGGCTCGCGACAGTTCGGCCGGGCCGGGCAGCATCTTGCAGACGCGCTCGGCAAAGATCTTGGTCAACTCGTTGAGCGCATCGCCGAGATCTTCAGCCGATGCGGTCTCACCGTCGGCGGAGAACAACATCGCGGCCGCATGCCGGGCGATCGACTCCGGGCACTCGACCACGAGTGCACCGTTCCACGGACCGGAGAAAACGACCCGGCTCGAAAGGGTTGGCTCCTCGTTTCGCGCCGACGCCTGGACTGCCGCGCTGCCCTCGACCCGGAGGCCGAGCAGGGACGACCAGACCGCCTGCGACAGACTCAGAACCTGCTGCTCGTCAACACGCATGGCCTTGCCCTCGCACGATTAGTTGGTGCTCTTCGATCCAGAATCCGCCCGACCCGTTGCTGCGCTCGAATCCCGGGCCTGATTTCCGATGATCGGCGGCTGCCTGACTCCGGCAATATAAGCTCTCAATCGGGACCGTCAACCGATTCGGCCCGATCGCCGCCGGTGCTAAACTGGGCGTTCGACTCTGCATGTGTCGGCGCACCCTCATCCAGGCCGCCTTGGCGGCCTGTCTCGTTGCATCCTGCGCGCCCCCCCCGGCGCCGATTCCGGCCGCGAGCGATGCGCCACGCCGTGTCGCCCTGATCGGATGGGACGGGGCGACTTGGAGCGTGATCGACCCGCTGCTCCGCCAGGGTCGGCTGCCACAACTGGCCGCCCTGCTCGCGCGAGGCAACCGAGGAATCCTGCGCGCCGAGCCACCGCTGTGGTCCCCGGCGCTGTGGACCACGATCGCGACTGGGTTCCCGGCCGCCGACCACGGTGTCACCGATTTTCAGCTCCCCGATCCGCGCACCGGAAAGCCGGTGCTCGCGTCGACGGTCCACCGGCGCCGCGCTCCGCTCTGGCGCATCGCCTCCGATGGCCACAAGACGGTCGGCTTCGTCGGCTGGTGGACCACCTGGCCGGCCGAGCCGGTTCGCGGTTACATGGTCAGCGATCACTTGGCCTACAACCGCTACGACGACTGGACCGATCGGCTTCCGGGTGACGGCTTCCAATTGACCTTTCCCCCGGGATTGGCCGCGCACTTGGGACCGCTCGCTGTCGCGCCGGCCGCGGTCGACGCGTCGACGATCACGGCCTTGGTCCCGTTCAATGCGTCCGAGCAACGGGAGATGCTGGCTGCGACCAAGCCGATCAAATTCCACGGCCCGAGCGTGATGCGTTTCGGCTACGCGACCGATGCTTCCAACGTGCGCTTTGCCACCCAGCTTTTGACGGAGCGCGCGCAGCCCGATCTCTTTGGAATCGTGTTCATTCTGAGCGACGTCGCCGGCCACGTTTTTTGGCACCATCACGAGCCCGATCAGTACCCTTCGGACCCGGACCTGGGCCGCCTGCGTGAGGCGATTCCGAACACCTACGAGCAGATCGACCGCTGGACCGGCGAGCTCCTGGCGCGGCTCGACCCGGAGACGATCGTCGTCGTCCTGTCCGATCACGGAATGGGAGCGAAGCACGTCCTGCCCTCCCCCGAGCAGCATCCATCCGGGGATCACGTGCCGGAGGGGATCGTCGTGGTCGCCGGGCCAGGTTTGCCGCACGGTGCGGATCTGGGAATCCGTTCCCAGATCGACATCGCGCCGACTGTGCTCGCCTGGCTGGGCCTGCCGTTGGCTCGGGACATGCGCGGTCGCGCGATCGAGGCGCTGCTACCGCGGACCGCCGCGACGCTCCCTCACGTCGACTCCTACGGCGACGGGCGCCTCCCTGAAGACTCCCTGGCGGAGTCGCCCTCCGCCGAAGACTACCTCGAGCGGCTGCGTTCGCTGGGCTACGTGCAGTAGCGCCCGGTTAGGATCAACTGAACCCGAGCGATCGTCCGCTGTCTTTGGGGCCGAGCGCGAGCAGCGCCGGCACCGCTCGCGCGGCCCAAGTGGCGGGATCGGGAAACGAGCCGGCCTCCGCTCCCCACACGCGACGCAGCATTGGAGTATCGATCACGCCCGGACTCCACGGAACGGCCGCCATCGTCGACGGAAGCTCCGCAGCCAAGGCCTTCGAGAGCCCCTCGATCGCCCACTTGCTGGTGCAGTAGGCCGAGACCTCTCGGTCAACCGCGCGGCCCCAACCCGAGCTGACGTTGACGATTACGCCTCGGGCCGCAGCGATCATCGCCGGGACGAACACGCGACACACGCGGTGAACGGCCAGGATGTTGGTTTCGATGACTTGGCGGAACTCCGGTTCGGTGATCTCCCACAGCCGGGCCGGTCGGTGGATCACGGCGGCGTTGTTGATCAACAGGTCGGGAACACCGAGGTCAAGCACCTGCTCAGCCCACCTTGCGGTCGCCTCGGTCTCGTTGAGATCGACGACGGCGAAAGCATGTGGGGCAGGCAGCTCGCGTGCGCATTCGGCGATCGCCGCGGCGGTGCGGCCGCAACCCGAGACAGTGTGGCCCGCTCTGGCAAAACCACGCGCCAAAGCACCTCCGAGCCCCGACGTCACTCCGGTGACCACAATCCGACGCGGGGAAAAAGTTGGCTTCATCGGGGGCTCCTCGGATCGCGCTCGAAGACCTCCGCGACTCCATTGACTTATGATAGCGAACGTCATGCTGCCCAAGCAGATCCGACCGATCGTCGAACATCGCGTCCAGCGACTGGAGATCGTTGCCCGCGACGCGCAGGCCGTCGACTGGGATCGGATCGCACCGCTGGCGCCGTTCGTACTCGCCGATGGCAGCGCTCCGGCCCTGCAGCAAACGCGGGTCCGTCTGTGCCACGACGATCGGGCCCTGCACACGCGTTTCGACTGCGACGATCGTGACATTCGGGCGAGTCTCGTCGGCCGCGACGAGCCGCTCTACATCGAGGAGGTCGTCGAATTATTCCTCGCGCCCGGCGAGACCGATCCTCAGGTTTACTACGAGTTCGAAGTCAACCCGCTCGGGGCGCTGTTCGACGCCGAGGTCTACAGCCCGACCGGGTGCCGCGACCAGATGACCGTTCGAACCGCATGGGATTGCCCGGAACTGCGCTGGGGGGCCGAACGGGCCGATGCCGACTCACGCTGGAGCGCCTGGCTGAGCGTTCCGTGGTCGGCGGTCGGGGGCTTCGGAGGCAGCCGGCCCGAGATCTGGCGCGCGAACTTCTACCGGATCGAACGTCCGGCAAACTCGGCTCCCGAGTTCAGTGCTTGGTCCCCGACCTTGACCGAGCCGGCCGACTTCCATAAGCCGGCGAGGTTCGGCCTTCTCCGACTCTGATCGGTCAGGCGGCCCGCGGGGAGGAACCCTCCCCGCGGATCAACAATTCACCGCTTCGCCGACATGACGGGCAACTTGCCCGCGGGGACGGACACCAGCTTGACCGTCGTCGCTCGGGCCGCTGGCTTGGTCGCAGCCGCCTTCTTGGTGGCTTTCTTTGCGGGCGCGACGGCCTTCGGCGCCGCCACCTTCTTTTTGGTGGTCTTGGCCGTTGCCGCGGCCTTTTTCGCGGTCTTCTTGACCGGACGGGCCGCCGCGGACGCGGCCGCCTTCTTCGCCGTCCTCTTGGCCGGTGCCGCGGCCTTGATCGTGGTCGCCTTGGTTGCCTTGGCCGCCTTCTTGCGGTCCGCCACCTCGGACTTCGAAGTCCTGGCGATGTCCGCCGCGTTCGCGCGACCGCCGTCCTGGATGTCCTTGAACTGCCCCTTCCCGGTCCGCACGGCGTACAGTTTTCGCCCCGTCGCGCTGCGGTGAGTAGTGCGTCTTGCCACGGTCTCTACCTCCGAGTCGTCGGCCGGGTGTCGGCCACACGACGCATCAGCAGCGCAGACCCTCGCGCGCCCGCGCGAAGTCTCCACGCTGCCACAGATCTGCGATCCTATCGTGTTCGGGTGGGTCGAGACAAGGGAGATCAGAGCCAGAGCTTCAGGATTTCGTCGGTCAACCGCATCGCGTGACCGCGCCAGACGATCTTGCCGCCCTTGACCACGGCGGCCGCGGGGATGGGCTTGACCTCGAAGTAGGTCGTCAGCGCGCCGGTCTCCTTGGCGACCGGGTAGGTCAGCTTGGCGTCGGCGAGGAATTTGCTGACGGACTCATCGGTCGAGGTTTGATACACGCGCGTCACGCCGATGACTTGGAGGCCCTCCGCGCGATGGGCATCCCAAAGCTTCTGGATCCGCGGCGCTTCGTTCTTGCAGACACCACACCACTCTTCCCAGAACACGAGCACGGTCGGGCGCTGCCCGTCGAGCACCACGTCGCCCTCGCCTTGAAACCATTTGTCGATCGACCACGTCGCGGGCGCGGGCTTGCCGATCACGGCCATCTCGCCCGCCAGCGATCGCATCCAAGCCGAGGCCTGCGTGTTCGGATGGGCTTGCTCGAATGCGGCCATCGACTTGCGCGCCTCGTCCATCTTGCCCTGGGCGATTAGCCGGTCGACGTCGGCATAGAGCGCGATCGCTTCCTTCTGGGTGGGCTCGATTCCTTTCGCCGCGAGCCCCGGGGCGGGGGCAGCTTTCGATCCAGCGGCCGCACGTTCGAGCGCTTCGACCCGCCGACTCAAATCGTCCAGGCGCTGGGTCGTGGCCTCGGCGGACTGAGCAGCGACCGGCCCCGCGGCCACCAACGAGAGGACGACCGAGGCCACCAGGCCCGGAACCCAGGAGCATCGATGCATGGGATTCTCCTATCGGATCGAGACCGCAATCGCCCGCGGCGTCGGAAATCAGGCCCGTGTGAAAAAGAAAAAGCCGGGGCAGTGGCTGTTTGCCACTGCCCCGGCAGGAATCAACGAATCACGGACAAGGCGAAACGTTTGGCCGTTCGAGCCCTGAGCTCGTGTGGCCCTTGCTCCCCTCGCCGACCGAGTTCTCACCGGTGACCAGGTAGATGTGCATCTGCCCGATCGGGGGCACGTCCGTGTCCTCGAGTTCGAGCCCCGGAACATCCGGCGCAAGGCAGGTTCCGTAGTCATCCGCGACGCCGTCTTGGTTCGCATCGGTCAACCGGGCGAGCGTGGCACGGTAGACATTGTGCCAATCTGCACACGGCCCGGGGGTCCAGTGGAAGCGGATCTTGGAGACCCAGCCGATCTCGATGTCCGGTCCTGGCACTACGATGATGCACCACTCGCAGCGGCAGGGCGGATCGACGTTCGGGCCGACCTTGACACAACGCTGGAACGCCGGGCAGGAACCGTTGCAGGCCGGGAACGGGGCCAGACTGCAGACCGGCGGCGGTAGCGGCCGGCACTCGCAATTCGCCGTCCCGGGGACGTTCAGGCATTCCTGGTTGACTGGGCAATTCCCGTTACAACTCGGGTGGAAAGTCTGATTGCACGGAACCGGGGAGACGCAGAGACAGGTCCCGTCCGCCATCGGGCGACACTCTTGCCCCAACGGGCAGGTGCCCAAGCATCCCGGGAACGGAGAGGCACTGCAGACCGGCGGCGGAGTGAAGCAATCGCAGTTATTCGTGCCCGGCACGTTTTGGCACTGCTGCCCGTTTGGACAGAGGCCGTCGCATTGCGGAAAGAACGTGTCGTGGCACTGCGGGATCGGGTTGCAAAAGCAGTTGCCAACCGGGTCTTGCAGGCACTCCGCGCCCGGCGGGCAAGGGCCGTCGCAGGACGGTTCAGTGTCCTCACACGGAATCGGTTCGCAATCGCAGACTCCGGCCGTGTTCAGGTTGCACTGCTCGCCTGCTGGGCAGGTCCCCAGACAGCCTGGTAACGGCGAGTCGCTGCAAGGCACGACATCCGGGACGCAGTCGCAACTGCCGACACCGGTCGTGTTCGGTTCGCAATGGGAACCACTGGGACAGGTGCCCATGCAATTCGGGAACGGCGAGTTCTGACACGTCGGCGGCGGTGCCGTGCAGAGGCAGAGGTCCACGCCCGTGGGATCGGGTTCGCAGGTTTGGCCAACAACCGGACAGGTACCGTTGCATTGCGGCCATGGCGACTGAGCGCACGGCAGGGGGACCGGCACGCAATTACAGTGGCCGGCAGCGCCGGGCTGGCAGGTCGTATTCGGCGGACAGGTACCGTTACAGGCTGGCAGGGGTTGTGTACCGCAAGCCGGCAAGCCCGCGCCCATTCGGATCGTTCCCGTGGTGCTGCCGGACATACCGCTGAGCGGTCCGCCCGCCTTTCCGATGAATTCAATCTCGTAGAAGATGTCGAAGAAGCTATCGACCGCCCATCCCCCACCCGGGACTTGGGTCAGGGTGGTGTGGCCCGGGCCGGGTGGCAGTGGCGGTGTTGCCGCCGAACCCGCGGTGATCCGCAACAGGTCGAAGTCCGGGTCGCCGATGGGCAGTTGCCCCTGCATCGCGAGCATCGCGTTGTCAAAGGACTGGATCGGTTGAAACGGTGTACGGGGAGCGGTCGCCGAGATGGACTGGACGTTCATCATCGCGATGTTGCGCGAGTAGCCGCTAAGGCCGCCCGTGCCTTCGAGATGCATCGTCAACTGCGAGCCGAAGGTCTCTACCGCGCCGCCGAGCGGCCCGCCGGGAGTACTGTTGGCGTTGAAGAATCTTTCGTGCTCCACAGCCACCGTGATCGTGGTGCCCGGGGGCAGCCCATTGATCATCATGTGCAGATCCGCTGGACTGACGTACCCACAATTTGCGGGTGGGAGATTCGCGGTGCCGCTACCGTTGTCGGGAACCGTGCAGGGTGCCGCCTGGGCGGGTCCGGCCGCAACGATCGCACCGGCCAGCAGGGCCAGCCCCAACAACTTCGGCCAAGTCAAGACACTGTTCGCAACACGTTTCATGGAGCCCCTCCTGGTCCGTCCGACGATCAAGCGCGGCAGGTTCTTCCTCGAAATCGGAAACCCGTCTGATTTTTGACCGGTCGGCGAGTGAAAATTCACACGCTGATTTCGCGAGTCCTGTGGTTCGCGGTCCGGAATATATACCATTGTTTCAATCCGTTTGGAGGGAACGGCGCAAAGAATTTTATTGATTTAAGAATTGTAGATTTCGGCGCGGCCCTACGGGAGGACTAGCGCACGTAACCAAGGGATCGCAGCTCTTCGAGTTGTTCGCGGTCCGGCTCCCACTCCGGCGCGCCGCGGCGCCGCGGGGGTGGCAGCGCCTCAAGACGTCGCAACATTTCGGTGGCTGCGGGGGACACGATCGCGAGCGGCCGGGTCTCCGAGGGATCTTCCGGTGCGAAGTAACCTGCATAGCCGCTTCCGCGATCGAGAATCACCGTTCCCGCGTCGGAGCGGATCGAGACGAGGTCCCCGCCCCAGAGCGAGCCCTCGGCGACCGCGTGATCAGCGCCGCCGCGACCGAGCGGATGTCCGGGGAGCTTCGGAGGCATTGTCGGACCAAAATGATCGAGCACGGTGGGAGCGATGTCGATCAGTCGCACGCGCTCACGATGAACGCTAGCGCCTGCCCCGCCAGGGCGGTGCACGATGAGCGGAACGCGCAGCAGCTCCCGATGATGGGTGTGTCCGTGCTCGAAGCCGCCATGCTCCCAGAACTCTTCTCCGTGGTCGCCGACGACCACGACGAGCGACGCGTCCCACACGCCGAACGCTTCGAGCCCGGCGCGCAGCCTGCCGAACTGAGCGTCGGTCCAAGCGATCTCACCGTCGTAGCGCGCGATCAGGCTCTCGCGCTGGCGGGCATCGAGCGCGAGACTGCCGTCGCGAAGCGCGAAGACCTGTCGAGCCGTTCCGAATCCAGAACCGATCCGACCCTCCGCAGCGGACTCGAACCTAGTGTCATAGGGCTGTGGCGGATCGTAGGTCAGGTGCGGGTCGAAGTAATGAACGACGAGCAGAAACGGTTGGTCGGCAACCGTCTCGACCCAGGCCAACGCCGCATCGGTCGTCGCCGCGGCGTCCCGCGCGTTTCGGTTGGTCTCGTCGTTGGGCTTGAAGTCGTAGGACTCGAAGCCTCGAGACAAACCGGAGTTCGGGTGGCACCAGACAACGTTGATCACCGCTCCGGTGCGAACGCCTTGGGGCTGGAGTCTCTCGGCGAGTGTCATCACCTCTTCGCGGATCGCGAACAGGCCTTCAGCAGTTCGACCCGCGCCGTGTCGGTGCGGCGGCTCCCCGGTGAGGATCGACGCGACCGCGGGCAGGGTCCACGGCGAGGGCGACCACGCGTCGTCGTAGCGCTCTCCTTCTTCGGCGAGGCGCGCCAGGTGCGGCGTCGTTTCCCGACCGTAGCCGTAGACCGACAGATGATCGGCGCGGGTGGTATCCAGAATCACGATCACGGCGCTCCGCGGTGCGTCGCGCTCGACCGCACAACCGGCGACCAGCATCAGCGAACAAGCCGCGACTACAGGTCTCAATCGGTTCCTTCCTCACCCAGCCGGTCGCACAACACGGCCCCGCACTCACGCGATCATGTTACCGAAGCCGTCGGATCGGAACGAGGGGCGGCTAGAATCCGGTCGAGGATCGCTTGAGCCGCGTCGTTCGATTCTTGGGCCTGGTAGCCGCGGGATACGCGGTCATCGTTTTTGCCGCCTGGCTGCTTCAGCGTCGGATGCTCTATTTCCCGGAGACCGGCCGGCCGACCGAAAGCCAGCTCCAGGCCTCGGGGCTCGCCTTTTGGCCGCCTGGCCAGCTTGAGCCGGTGGCTTTGGTCGGCTCACACGCCCCAGCGTCCCCGCACGGGACCGTCGTCGTCTTTCACGGCAACGCCGGTGCGTCGTGGCATCGGTTGTTCATCGCCCATGCGCTCGAACGCGAGGGCTGGCGCGTCGTGCTCGCCGAGTACCCCGGCTACGGCTGGCGTGCGGGTCGTCCGAGCGAGCAGACGCTCGTTGAAGATGCTCAGGCGACGATTCGTCGCGTCCACGCGCTCCATGGCGATCCGATCTTGGTCTGGGGCGAGTCGCTCGGCGCCGGGGTCGCCGCGGCCGCAGTGGCCGACCCGACGCTCCCGGTCTGCGGCCTCGTTCTCTTCACGCCGTGGGATTCGTTGGCGGAGTTGGCTCAGTCGCACTATCCAATCCTGCCCGCGAAGCTGCTGCTTCGCGATCGCTACGACAGCTTGCGTAACTTGACGGGCACATCCCTTCCGGTCGCGATCGTCGCGGCCGAACGAGACGCGATCGTACCCGCGCTGCACGCACGGCGACTCTACGCGGCCCTGTCGTCGCCGAAGAAACTGTGGATTCTGCCCGACGCCGAACACAACGCGTTTCCCTCCCACCCGACAGCTCCGTGGTGGAACGAGGTGATCGACTGGGTCACGCGGGCGGCGGGCTGCTAGCGTTCTTGCGTGCTACTGGTTCGAGACGTCTGGCGGCCCAGACCGACCTACTGAGGGTGCCGCCAGCCGACGGCGACGGTCCGCATCGCGTCGACAGCGGGAGCGGTCGCCTTTGGGGCGGACTCGGGTCGGTCGAGTAATTCGGCGATCCTCCGCTGAGCGTCGGGATCGAGCACGATTCGGCGATGGGGGGCATCGACCCAGAAGGTCGGCTCGCCCAGCGCGGTCTGCTTTTGCGGCGAGATCCAGGATTGGCTGTCCCGCGTCGCGTGCCCATCACCGACAGCGGCGGCCAGGGAGAACAGCGCCGCGTCATTTTTCACCCGGCGATCGGAACTGAAGAGCAGTCGCGAGCCTCCATCATCCCGCGGCAGTACGACGGCCCGCGTCGAGGTCGACAGGTGACGAGCTTGGATCTCGTAGTAGTGCGAGTCCTGGAAATCGCCAACGTCACGCCCGAGGAGGCGGTGGAAGCGAGCGGCGCGATCGAGGACGCCTCGCAGATGTGCGAGACGCGCCGCGCGATCCGCGAACAATGCCGCGCGCGGTCCCCGAGTCAACCGTCGCTGGACCTGCGGATCCCAAACCGACCAGCCTTCGCTCACCCAGGTTTCTGCGTCGAACAGGTCGAGCTTCGCCGGGCTTCCGTCCAGCTCGATCAACAGATCCTGCCGATAGACCGGCAACGACTCGAAGATCGACGGGAAACTGAAGAGCACCTCAGTTGAAAAACGGCGTCCGATCCACGGAACGTAGGATCGTCCTCGGAGGAGATCGTGAAGCGTCTCCATCGCCCCACCGTTGTCGCTTCCGATCAGGATCAACTTCTCGACCTCGATCCGATCGGTTCCGGCCAGGCCCAGCCCGGCCTCGGCCTGTTCGAGGGAGACGGCACCGTACTTGATCAGCCAGCGTGTGATGCGCGCAGCGTTACTATGGGCGATCAGATGAACACGCAGCGTCGGCTCACCACGAGCGACGCGTAAGCGCTCGAGGCTCTCGGCCAGCGCTACCGCCGAATCGATGTTGCTGCGTCGCCAGTCGTAGTCAAAGACGAACAACGTATCGCCCGGCCTCGGATCGCGGAGATCGCCGCTTTGGTATCCATTCGCCTCGAGGCTGCGCAACAGCGACCGGTAGACATCGATCCAGGCACCGAGAAATCGAAAACCCGTGAATGCCCCGTCAGCCTCGACGGAATCCCCGCCGAGCCGGTTCGACTGGATCGACAAGGCCAGGGCGCGGCCGTGGTCTCGCGGAACGAAGAAGTTCCGCGCCGCACCCCAGATCCGCTTTTCCGTGCTCCGCTCGATCAGACGCGAGCCGGTGATCCCGGGGACCAGCACGACCGGAGTCCGAGAATCTCGACGCACCGACGATCCCTCGATTCGCGCCACCCGCAGAGCGCACCCCGCGCTGAAGAGCACCGCGCCGGCCGCCAATAACACCGCCGGCCAACGAGAAGCGCGCCGGCTTAGTCGCATCCGTCCGTCGGCTCCCCCGACACAATCGAGCGCGGGACCGGTTTCCCTTCGGCTCGGCCACGACTCACTCAGCTGCGCCGTGGATCGACGCCACACGCTCACGGGGCCGAGGCCTGGTTCCATGGCAGCGCCGCCCCGAGCTTGAGCTTCAGGCGGTCTTGCAACCAGTGCGAGTCCCACCATTCGCGGGGGTCCACGGCAAGGCCGTGCAGCAAGATCGTGAAATGCAGGTGATCCCCGCCCGCCAACCCGGTCGCGCCCGAGCGCCCGATGACCTGTCCGCGCGACACCCGTTCGCCTTCGGCTGCGCCGAGGCTCGACAAGTGGCCGTAGAGAGTCATCAGCCCGTAGCCGTGGTCGATGACCACGGCGTTACCGTAGATTCCGAAGTAACGCGACAAGACGACCGCTCCGTCGTTGGCGGCGTGGATTTCGGCCAACTTCGTCGAGGCCAAATCGAATCCCAGATGGTCCTGCTGATCGACGGTCCGCCCGCGATAGACGTAACTCCGACGATCCGCAAAACCCGACATCACCGCCGCATTCCGCATCGGCAGGAACGTCG
>JANNRU010000463.1:0-6482 GCA_031401755.1 Acidobacteriota bacterium
GCTGGGCGTCCTGTTACACGAACTACTCGTCTCGGTCGTCCCCTTCGACAGCACGACCGCCGACCGCGTCTACGGGCGCGACATCCGGACCGTGATCCGCGAGATCGTCCCGCCGACGCCGAGCAAGCGCTTGACCTCGCTCGACCAGCCGGCGGTCGAGCGCGTTGCGCTGGCACGGCAGACGAGCCCAGCGGCGCTGCGGCGCCGACTCCGCGGCGATCTCGACGCGATCGTGATGAAGTGTCTCGAAAAAGACCGAATGAAGCGCTATGAGTCGGCAATCGATCTGGCCCGCGACGTCGAGCGGCACCTGAGCGGCGAGCCGGTCGGCGCGGTCGGCCGAGGTGCCGTCTACGTGACCCAGAAGTTCGTCACCCGACATCGAGGCGCCGTCACGGGCTCGGCGGCGCTGGCGCTCGTCCTGTTGATCGCGGTCGTCCTCGGCACGCGGGGCTGGTTTTCTGAAGTGGAGTTGGGGCGGCAGAGCGCGACGCGAATGGTCGAGGAGGCGTTTCCGGTCGCCTTCAGCGATTCGAGCCGGGCGGGAGCGCTGCTCGATGAAGCCGAGCGCCTCGACCGGCGCTCGCCCGGCCCACCCCTGACCCGGCTGCGTCTGCAACTGCTGGGTCCGCATCCCGAAGCGGCGGGCGACACGGCACGCGGACTCGTCGAGCGTTTTCCGGATTCAGGCGAGGCCGCCGCACTCTACGCCGCGACCTTGCGATCGCGCGATCCCACCGAGAGCGACCGCTGGGCGGCGAAGGCCGAATCGCTCTTGCGCAATTCCCTGAACGACTCGCAATCAAAGAGTCTGGTTCAGTTCGCCCTTAGTCTGGCCGAAAGCGACTGTGACGCCACGCTTGATTTGCTCGATCGGAGTCTCGATTCCTACCCGTGGAATTTCGAGTCGCTGTGGCAACGTTCGGTCGTGCGCTTCGACCGCGCCAATCGTCGCCAGGCCGACGGCGACAAGGCCGGGGCGATTGCCGATTACGAGGCGGCGCTGGCCGATGCCGAGGTCATGCGGCGCGTGCGGGATCAGCACTCTCTGGTCTGGATCCAGAGTGCGGCGATCCGGATGGAGTTGGACAGACTGGATTCGACGCCGGCGGAGGATCGCCAGATAGCGCGGGATCAATTGGATCGAGCGATCGAGCTCGACACAGGCTCGTGGCTCGGTTACTTCAATCGAGGACTGTGGTTTGCCAGAAACGCCGAGACCGAGCGTGCGCTCGCCGACTACGACGCGACGCTGGCTCGTAACCCGGATCATTTTGCGGCGTGGGTCGAGAAGAGCCGAGTGCACTTCGAGCTTGCGCAGTGGGACTCGTGCATCGAGGCTGCGACTTGGTTGATCACGCATCAAGTCTCGGCGGCTGGCCAGCGATCTCGCTGTGCGTCGTTGCCGGCGACTGGCAGCGGCGCTTGGGAGCACTGGAAAACGCGCGCAGGCGCGCGAGTCAGACTGCGTAATTTTTCCGGTGCGCTCGAGGACTACACGGCCGCCCTGGGAGCGTTACCGTCCGCGGGCGCGTCGGCCAGCGCCCAGCGCCCAGAACTGCTGGCGAGTCGTGCCGAGACGCAATTCGCCCTGGAAAGATTCGCGGAGGCGCGGGACGATGCCGCGCTCGCGGTCGGTCTGGACGACGAGGATTCGCGTTCCCACCTCGTCTTGGGCAAGGCGCTGGCGGTCGCCGGAAGCGGCGACGAAGCGATCGCTCATCTCGATCGAGCGGTCGCACTCGCTCCCGAACAGAACAAGCTCATCAATCGACTCGAGCGCGGGGTCGTTTACTGGCGTCTGGGACGAGACGACCTCGCCCTGCGAGAGATCGAGTCGTACGCGAAACAAAACGACGCCGACGCGAGTTGGATCTGGCTGTGGGTCTGGGAGATCGAACGCCTGCGCGGCAACGCCGCCGGCGCCGCACGGGCGCTGGCGGCCGCGCGACGCACCGATCAGCCGTTGCTCGGTTCGGTGTTGCAGAGCCTCGACGGCCAGGTCTCACCGCAAGCGGTCTTCGATCAAGCCACGACCGACGCAGACCGCTTGCTCGCAAGCCACGCGTTGGGCACGATCGCCTTCACCGAGGGGCGGCCTGACGAAGCCGCCAAGTGGTTCGGCAAATGCAAGGGGCTGGGATTCGGCAACTGGACCGAGCACCAGTTGGCCGCCTGGCATTTGGGCCGCGTGGCTCGCGATTCCTAGCGCAACCCCCCCTGGACCTCGGTCGACGACGAGCCAGATCGCGCGCCCGCTTGGACCGTCTGCGAGGCGGCGCCCTCGGGGAGGAATCGGTTCGAGCGCGGGGCGAACCAGAAATCCAGGCCGGCAAAGATTCGCCAGTGGTCATCCTTGACGTCGGGAGTGTTCAAGTTGTCGAGGGTTCTGGAGACGCCGATCTGCGCATCAACGTGCCGCTTCTCGGACCAGGCTGACAGGAAGCGTCGAAGCACGACCTCGCCGTAGCCGCCGTGATCGTTCCGCACGCGGGTATATTCGGCTTGCGCTCCGATCGACCAGAAGTCCTTCGTGCCGGGTTCCGAGATCGGCCACTCGCCTCCGACATAGGCGCGCTCGAACTCGCCGCCGACCTCCGTGCCATCGGTGTCGGCGTCTTCGTGATCGTAGCCGAGGCGCCACACGCGGTATTCCACAGGATGGTACCGGTAAAACGGCCCGCGGCGCGTGCAACGATGATCGATGCTGTAGGGTTTCTTCGCCTCGCCTTCGATCGCTTTCACTTCACGCTGGTAGAGCGTTACCTCGGCGCCGTAGCGCGTGCGAGACCCACTGCGGTCGGAGTCGGCCGCGACCCCCGCGGCGCGTTCGTCGTAGTCATTGCTGGCATAGTTCACGACGACATTGTCGAGTTCGCAGCTTCCGCTCCCGACGCCCACGCTGTTTCTCCATGTCAGCATCGCGGCGGCCTCGCGGCGCAGGAGGGCGTGGTCCGACGCACCGTCGATCTCCGTGTAGTCCTTCCCGATTCGCCCGCCGACACTGAAGCGCTTCAAGAACGATTTCGAGTCCGCGGCCCGCGCCTTGAACGGGTAGATATCCGCATCGAACGACATCCACGGAGAATAAACGAACGGCTCGGCCTCCTTGTCCGCGTCTTGAAACACGCGACCGAGCGCCAAACCGAAGTCGAGTTGCAAGAACTGCTCGTCGGCTTCGAGGGCCGGGTCTGCGCTGTTGACGTGAAAGATCGCGGTGGTGAATCTCGTGCTGGCCTCAAGCGACGGGGCCACGAACAGGACCGTTTCGGCCCCGCGGCCGGCGAGCGCACCGAGGCGCAGGGACGGAGCCCGTTCGACGCAGAAGCAAGAACTCCCTTGTGCGGGAGAAGGCCAGGCGAGCAGTATCGCCAAGCTCCAGACGAGACCACACTGAACGCGAGTCATTCGTGTCTCCTAGTCGATACCCGATTCTAGTTGAACTCCAGGGGGCAAAGTCAACCAATTTCTGCATTGACTCGTGGTAGGCTGGACCATCCATCGCGCACGTCCCGCTCCAGCGGACAAGGTGCCGTGCGTTGGCGAATGAGAGGTACCGGTCCATGCGCTTGCCACTCCGGTCCGTCGCGGTTCTGACGATCTTGATTTTCGCCCGCGTGTCGACGGCGGGTGAAGATGGGAGTCCCTTGATCCAGTTTGCGGAGCAGGGCCGCGAGTTCGAAGCCGACCTTAAACCGCTAAAGCAGGACTTGGAAGGTCGACCCGGAAGCACGGGCACGGCGGTCTGCGCCGGGAGCCCCGGGTCCACGCGGGTCGTCGTCTTCGCCAAGACGGAGCATGAGGTTGCGGATCTGCAAGCGTATCTCAATACCGCGAGCACGGGCGCAGTTGGTTGCGCCGCCGACCAAAGCCAGCCGTGGTGCGGAGACAAGCCAAGCGTCATTCTCGAGGCGAAGCTGGAGTTCCAGGACGTCGTGTTCATGGACGGAACACCGCCCCCTGAGGAAGCGTCCCCGCTGGACGGCTCGTGCAAGCGACCGGGTGGCCGCGCTGGAATCGCCGGAGCGGTCGTTTACGATCGCGACTCGACCGCCCTGATCCTGGGAAACTCCCATGTATTCGCTCCCACGATCGACGCGATTGCCGGCGACGCGATCACGTTCCGCGACCATGCACCCGGGCAGTTGTTCCAGTGGCGGGAGCTGAACTTCCTCGGACGGGTTAGCGACGTGCCGCGGGCGCGGAACACCGTCGACGCCGCGCTCGTCAAAATGGCATCCAATTCGAACGTCAAGCGGCAACCGCCGCGTGAGGTGCTCGGCCACGCCTACCTGCTGGGGCTCCTGCGGTTCGGCGTCCGCATCGGGGTCACGAAATCCAGTATCGACGCCGTCCAGGGTTACGGTGAAGTCGAGTGCGTCGACGCGTCGGTCAACGTCGGCGGCGCCCGATTTCGCAACCAGATCGTGATTGCCTCGCGACCCTCTTATCATTCTGATTTCAGAAGCAAGGATAGAGACGATCGCGGCGGGTTCGAGCCGTTTGCCAATCCTGGCGACTCCGGCTCATTGATCAACTCGAAGCTCCGCCTGCCGTCTGGGACGACCTTCGACGAGTTGGACGATCGGGCGGTCGGCCTGTTGTTCGCCGGAAATGCCGACGGGACGTTGACCTTCGCCAATTCGATCGAAGAGGTCCTCTGCTGTCTTAACGTGTCGCTGCAAACAGGCAACAAGATCGGCTGCCCGCCTAAATGGCAGTGCCAACACCCGACGCTGATCAAACCGTAAGCCGATCAGCCGATCGAGGCCTAGCTCTCCGGGAACAACGCGCGCAACATCTCGTCCGTGTGCGTGATCCAGATCGGCCAGGCGAAACCCTCGGGGCGTTCGCCGCCCGACGGATGGTAACCGGCCTCGCGCAGCGCGGACCACAACTCGCGGTTGGTCTTGACCAGGCTCCAGGCTTCGTGCGGCGAGCGTTGGTGGTAGCTGCCCCAGTCGTGGTAGATGACCATCGGGCGCACGTCGGCGCCGCGGGTGGCGAGTTCCGGCACCGACTCGGCGTCGGCCATCGGCGACTGCACGCCGACGCGGCGGAACTGGTCGGAGTGCTTGAAGGCCAGCATCAACGCCAGATAGCCACTCCCGCCAAAGGCGAGGCTTGCACGCCCTCGCGGTTCGGCGGTCGTGCGATATCGCGCGTCGACCTGCGGGATCAGATCCTTGACGATCCGGTCGCAGTAAGCCTCAGGGTTCTCCGGTCTCGTGCCCTCGGCGGCGTCATGAATGAAGACCGCGATCAGCGGGGCCACGCCCGCGCCGATCAGGTTGTCGAGCAGGTTCGTCATCGGTACGCGCTCGAGCGCCACGCCGCCTGAGTGGATGTAGGCGACAGGATATCGCTGGGTTCCCGTGTCGTAGCCGGCCGGCAAGTAGACTTCGACCCTGTCCGTGGAGTTCGGCCACTCCAAGGGCGCAAGTCGCCCGCGCCGCTCGGCGGGGGCTTCACCGAGAAGACGCGGTGTTTCCCAGGCCGGCATGGCAAACCACGAGACGTCGCCGAACAGGCTCTTCGTCGCCCGCGGATTGCGCGGATCCGGAGCCGGCTTCGCAAAGTCGACGATGAACCCGTATGCCACCGCCGCGTCCGGTTCGAGGCGCATCGAATAGTGAAAGAAATTGGTACCAGGCACCGCATGCATCGGGTCCTCGCGCCGGAAGCCGATCATGTCGCCCACGATACCGACGTCCTTGGCCGGCCCGCGATAGACGAAGTGCACCGCGCCGTCGTTTTCGACGATCGGCCCACCGGGATGCGCGGCCAGGAACGCATCGATCGCCGCGTTTTTGTCCGGGGCCGTTTCGAGCGTCGTCAGAAAGCGGCCCAGCAGCGTGTCCTTGACCCAATCGGCCGTGACCGTAGCGACCGGCGCTGCGGACTTCAGATCCACGCGCGCCAGGTGTCCCATGCTGCGCGCAAACAGTGCCCCGTCGGCGAACGCGACCTCGGACCACGAGTGCTCTTGGAACAGATCGAGCTTGGCCACCTCGCGATACTCGGCCGAGTTGGCTTCGATCACATGCAGCGAGCCGGGTTTGGTCATCATCACCAGGTGCTCGCCGACCAGGATCGGAAAGCCGTCCCCCGGTTCCCGCGAACGCCAGGCGACCTCGCCCGTTTCTGCGTTGAGACACGTGAAGATGCGGTTGTTCATGCCGTACAGGTAACCCTTGTGGTAGACCGGCACGACGTAGGACTTGGCGATCGAGCCGTTCGACCACAGCTCGCTGACCTTCCACCCGCTGCCTTCGCGCGCGACGCGCAGCATCACGGACGTGTCCTGCTTGTTCTTCAGGAAGACGCGATCGTCGCCCACGACCACGGGCACGTCGGCGAGGCCTCCCATTGCTGTCTCGTCGCCGTCGTGCTTGTAGCTCCAGTGGACGCGGCCGGATTTGGGGTCGACCCCGAGCAGGTTCGTTTGTCCAGCGACCAGGAGTTGCTTCACGCCGCCGAGC
>JANNRU010000464.1:0-6350 GCA_031401755.1 Acidobacteriota bacterium
CACCGCTACCTGGCCGCGGCCCGAGTAGGCATTAGGGACGTACTTGTCCGCAGTCCACTCCAATAGGTTGCCGTGCATCTCGTGCAATCCCCAAGCATTCGGAGGCAGCGATCCCGCGGGGGCGCTCTTCAAACGACACTCGGGCGAGGGAGGAGTCACCCATTCAAATTCATGATCGCCGTCCACGGCCACCGCGCTTTTGGCCACGCCGTCATTGAAATTCAGGACGTCATGCCCGACCGGTCCCTCAAAGTTGAATGGCCCGGTCGTTCCTGCCCGGCACGCGTATTCCCATTCCGCCTCCGTCGGCACACGCAGTGGTTCCACTCCTGCCGGGATGTCTGCGTTCGCCATTGAAAGGAAGGCCTCAAAGTCATCCCAGGACCCATCGGCGGGTTTGCTGTCTCCCCTGAAGAAGCCTTGGCTCGACCCCATCATCCGCGACATGATCAGCCCCGTTGCATCAACGACCCAGAACATGAAGGGTAACGATGCAAGAACACACGGTTTTGCGTATGGCCTGGGGGCCGGTCCGTAGACGCTCCAGCCCGACCAGCCCGCGCCGCCCTGGGGGTGGCGAAGGCGGATGGGATGGCCATGATCGGCGCCCCGCTAGCTATATCGATCTGCTCGCATTTCCTTGAAAGCGTGAATTTTAAGTGATACGATATAGCGTTGATGAGCGAAGAAAACCGCCTGCCAGCCTCGCGCGCCCGGCTCTCCGCCGTGCTGCGCGCCTCTAGGGAGGTGGTGTCAATCGACGCCGCCGCGAAGACGCTCGACCTTGACCGCATAGCTGCGGCCAAGCTGCTCTCGCGCTGGCGCCAGCAAGGCTGGCTGCGGCGCATCGGCAAGGGCCTCTATGTGCCCGTGCCCCTGGATCTGGCAGGAAGCACGCAGGTGGTCGACGACCCCTGGGTTCTGGTCCCGCCGCTCTTTGGCGCGTGTTACATCGGCGGCTGGACTGCCGCGCATCACTGGGACCTGACCGAACAGCTCTTCAACGAGACGGTGGTCTTCACAACGCAGCGCGTCAACGCGAAGCGCGTCACCGCGCAGGGCGTCGTGTTCCTGCTCCATCACGCGGCGCAGAAGCGCCTCTTCGGCCTCAAGTCGATCTGGCGCGGCACGGTGCGTGTGAACGTCACCGATCCCGCGCGCACGCTGATCGACATGCTGGCGATGCCGCACACGGGGGGCGGGATCGACCATGTCGCCGATTGCCTTACCGCACACCGCAAGTCGCCGACCTACGACGGCGACCTGCTGGTCCGCTACGGCGAGACGTTTGGCAACGGCGCAATCTTCAAGAGGCTCGGCTTCCTCGCCGAGACGCGGCTGCGCGACGCGGAGCTGGCGGCTGCATGCCGCGCCCGCCTGAGCCAGGGCTACGCACAGCTCGATCCCGCTCTCAAGGCCAGCCACCTGCACACGGCGTGGCGGCTCTGGGTGCCGGAACGCTGGAGGAAGGCTGCGCCGTGATCGACAAGCGCGAGATTCTCGAAATGGCCTCCACGCTCGGGCTCCTGCCCGGCGTCGTCGAGAAGGACTACGTGCTGGGCTGGCTGTTGGCCGGTATCAACGCCCACCCCGCGCTTGTCGATGCGTGGGTGTTCAAGGGCGGCACATGCCTCAAGAAGTGTTACTTCGAGACCTACCGGTTTTCTGAGGACCTGGACTTCACGCTGCGCGATGAAGCGCAGCTCGATGAGGGATTCCTGCGCGGCATGCTCGGCCTGGTGATCGCGTGGATCGCGGATGAATCAGGCCTTGTGCTCCCCGCCGACCAGTTGAGTTTCGACATATACGAGAACCCGCGCGGTCGCCTCTCCTGCCAGGGCAAGATTGGCTATCGCGGCCCCGTCTCGCCCGCCACGACCGCGGGCGGGTGGCCGAAGATCAAGCTCGATCTGACGGCGGATGAAAGGCTCGTGCTGCCTGCGGTGCGGCGCGAGGTCTTTCATCCCTACGCCGACCGTCCCGAAGACGGGATGTGGATCAACAGCTACGCCTACGAAGAGGCCTTCGCCGAGAAGATTCGCGCCCTTGCCGAGCGCACGCGACCCCGTGACATCTACGACGTGGTCAATCTCTACCGCCACGGCGACACGCGTCCCTCGCCGTCGGTGCTGCGCGATGTACTTGAGCAGAAGTGCGCCTACAAGGGCATCGCCCTGCCGACGATGGAATCGCTCGAACCCCACCGCGCCGACCTGGAGGCGATGTGGAAGGACATGCTGGCGCACCAGCTTCCCGTGCTTCCGCCAGTGGCTGATTTCTGGGCCGCCCTCCCAGAGATCTTCTCCTGGCTCATGGGCGGTGCGGAAGCGCCGCAACGCGCGCGCATCGAACCCGCCTCGACAGAAACCACCATCCGCAGCCGGGTGCTGCCGGTTTCCGTACCCCTGCGCTCCAGAGCCCCGCTTGAAATCATCCGCTTCGCCGCAGCGAACCATCTGTGCGTGGACCTGACCTACCACGGCAGCGTGCGCCGCATCGAGCCGTACTCCCTGCGGCAGACAGCCGAAGGCACCTTCGTGTTGCACGCGATCCGCACGGACTCCGGCGAGCACCGCTCCTACCGTGTAGACCGCATGCAAGGCGCTGCTGTCACGGGCCAGTCGTTCACGCCACGCTACCTCGTCGAACTCTCCGCCGAAGGGCCGCTCACGATTGCCCCGACGACGGCGCGCGCCAGCATTGGTGCAAGGCCGTCATGGGAAACGCGGACAGCGTCGCGTCCCCACCGTGCCGCACCGTCTCCCGGCTACGGCCCGACCTACGCGTACCGCTGCACCGTCTGCGGCAAGACCTTCATCCTGAAGACGATGGACGGCAGCCTGAACCCGCACAAGAACCCGAAGACCGGGTATGCGTGCTACGGCACCTACGGGACATATGAGCGGACGAAGCTCTAGCGCGGGCGGTACGGCACCCCTCGGACGATAGCCCGAACAAACCGCCGTTGCGTTTTCGACTCGCGTACGAGCCCCGGGGCCAGGGCCCGAGCCGTTGATGGCTCGTGACGCGCGCAAGGCGATTGCGACCCTGGCGGTTGCGGCCGCTCTGGTAGCCGGATTGGCATTCGCCTGGTTGAGGCTCGCACCGCGTCACGTACCGGCCGGCCAGCCGCCGCTGACGACGCTTCGCTCCAACTCTCTTCCCGACTTCCGAGCCGCATTCAATGCCTCCGAGGGCGAGGCCCGCGTCGTCGCGATGTTCTCGCCGACGTGACCCGTCTGCGTGCGGGGGGCCTCCGCACTCGACCATTTGCTCGCCGAGTTTCCCGAAGCCGCCCTTCGCGTGCAGGTCGTTTGGGAACCTGTGATCGTGAGCGACGTCGCAGCTCCGCTGTCGCAGGTCCTCGGGTTGGTCGCGGACCGACGGGTCACACAGTACTGGGACCCCGAGCTAGTTCTTTCGGACGACTTCGTTCGAGCGGTTCACGACGATCCGGCCCGCTACGGGTTTGACGAACCGCTGCCGCCGGGGTTCATTGCCTGGGACGTCGTCGGTGTCTTCGGCAGATCCGCTCGCTGGGAGCGCGAACCTCCCGTGCTGGTCCTCTCCAGTGGCCCGGTCGTCGAGGTCATCGACGCGACACGAATCGCCATCGCCGAGGAACTGGCCGCGGCACCGGACTAGCCCGAGTCGATGAGCCGCGGCGTCACGAGTCACGGGACCGTAGCGGATTCGCCGGCCGCATGTTCGGAGAATCCTGGGCTTTCCCAGGTGAACTGGGGGTATACTCAACCCGAGTGCTGCGATCCAGGGGACCCACCATGAACGTCCATCGAGGAATCGTCCTGACGGCTGTCCTGTTCTTGGTCGGAACCGAAGTGGGCGCGGCAAGCGCGACGATTCCCGTGCCGAGTCTCGTGGGAACTTACGCAGGCGTGGGCGGGTGGTGGCATTCGGGGCCGTTCGACTTCGCGACGTCGTTTCCCTTCGTGCGCCGGGCGACGCTGCACATCGAGGGCACGGTGCTGCAGACGGTCTCTGACCTTCGGATTCAGGCCGTCGTCGATGGAGTCGCCGGCCCGTGGACGCTTTTCGAAAATCGATCGGCCTTCTCGATCGACCTCGAGTTGCCTGTACGGGACAGCGTGATCGACGGCGCGGGATCGATCGAGCTTCGAATCGAAGTTGTGCACTGCTGCGATTGGCAGGCGTCCGTGACCTCGGCGACGTTGACCTTCGATTCCACCGCCGTTTCCGGGGTCGTCGCCGCGCACTCCAAGATCAGTGCAACCCAGGGCGATTTCGGCGGAGGTCTCGATTCCGGGGATGGTTTCGGTCGGTCGCTCGCCACAGTCGGCGACATCGATGGAGACGGGTTACGTGAGATCGCCGTGGGAGCGGCGGAGGACACGGACGGAGGACCGAGTCGCGGCGCGGTCTGGCTCGTCTCCCTGTCAGCGGACGGCTCGGTCCACGACGAACGCAAGATCAGCGCGACCGAGGGTGGCCTCGAGGGACCCCTCGGCAACGGGGATCGTTTCGGAAACGCGGTCGGTGCGCCGGGTGACTTGAATGGCGACGGCGTGCCGGACTTGGCGGTCGGCAGTTGGAACGTCGACAATCTCGCCGATCCGGGGAGTTGCTGGATCTTGCTTCTGGCTCCGGACGGGACCGTGGCGGCCGAGCACAAGATCACTGCCGCGTCGGGGGGGTTCCAGGGCGATCTGGATGGTTTCGACGTGTTTGGCTACGCCATCGCGGGGGTCGGCGATATTGACGGGGACGGCGCGAACGACCTCGCCGTGTCAGCACCGCTCGACGACGATCTGGCCACCGACCGCGGTGCGATCTGGATCTTGTTCCTGTTCCCCGACGGCACGGTCCGTGCGCATCAGAAGATCATCGGCGACCTCGATGGCGACCTGACCGGCCACTCCGCGTTCGGCTCCGGGCTCAGCGCGATTGGCGACCTCGACGGCGACGGCATCACGGAACTCGTCGCGACCTCCGACGCTCCAGGAACCGAATACGGCGCGGCATGGTTGCTGTATCTCGGTCGCGACGGGGCGGTCCGCGCCCATCGTCGGCTCGACGAGCCGGGGGGCCCGCTCGTGGGTCGTATCGACCCGTTCGGCGTCGCGGGACCCGGCGACCTGGATGGCGACGGAGTTCCGGATCTGGCCCTGCGTCGGATCCCTGGAAGGGATCGACGCGAGGGCGTCTGGATCGTGCGACTGCAACGGGACGGAACGGTCCGCGATGCGCAAGACGCGAGCAATGCGGCCGGGACGTTCACCGGCGTCGTCGATGTGTTCGATCGCTTTGCGGCATCTCTCGCCGCCCTCGGCGACCTCGATGGGGACTGCGTTCCCGATTTGGCGGTCGGGGCCGTGGGTGATGACGACGGAGGCTCTGCCCAGGGTGCGGTCTGGCCGCTCTTTCTGCACTTCGATCGTTCACCGACGGTGCGATTCGAGGAGAATGCGCTGGCGTGGTGCACGCCGCGAGGCACGACCGGGTACGACATCGTTCGTGGCGCTGTGACCACGCTGCGGGTCAGCGGCGGAGAGTTCAGTGTCGCGGTCGAGATCTGCCTGGCCAACGACCAACCGGATGCCGCGATCGAGGATCTCCAATTACCGGAGGTCGGCGATGGCTTCTGGTATCTCGTCCGGGCGACCGACGTCGATGAGCCCGGCACCTACGATTCAGGCGGTCCGGGCCAGCAGGCCAGCCGCGACCCCGGGATCGAGGCGTCTCCCGCGGCCTGTCCCTGATTCGGCCGCGTGTCGGGTTCAATTATTCGCCCGACGCACTATCCGACGTTGGAGAACGACGCAATCGGGATTCCCTCGACGGGGAGCTCGCGTGCTGCTTGGCAGCCGGCGTGGAGTTCGGTCTATTCGGCAGTCGAGTCGTGAGTTGGGTGAACAAACGTGAGCGTCCGCAACGACGATTCGGCCCGAGACGAAGTGCAGGCGCCGGGGATGCCGGGCCGCGACTCGGTGTTAATAGCACAGCTTCCCGCCGAGTCGTTCGTGGCATCGAACCGGTCCGGCACTCGTCCCGGTTGCTCGGGGCTCGATGAGCGCGTTGGCGAGTCCTTCGTGGTTCCGCTCAGTATGGTAGTGGGCGACGTACTCGCGAACCGCGCGGCGCAGCGATTCCTCGCCGAAGAAGCTCATCTGGTCGAGACATTCCGATTGGATCGAATGCACGAATCGTTCGCTCCAGGCGTCAAAATTGGGAGAACTTGCCGGGAGACGAACGGGTTCCGTGCCGGCATCGTCAAGCAAGGCTCGAAAAGCAACAGTGATCTTGGTGTCGACGATAGCCCGAACAAACCGCCGTTGCGTTTTCGACTCGCGTACGAGCCCCGGGTCCAGGGC
>JANNRU010000465.1:0-4111 GCA_031401755.1 Acidobacteriota bacterium
GGGCTCGCGGGTCACGCGCACACCGAGTCCGGATCGTTGCAGCGTCTCCGCCAGTCGAGCCACCTGCACCGTCTTTCCGCTGCCCTCGATTCCCTCGAAGCTCAGAAATACCGGATCCCCAGCGGGAACCGACAGACTTCGGCTCGGCACGGGCGTATCGGCGGGCACTCCCACAGCGGCTCAGCCAATTCCCGCGCGCGAACCCGAAAATCGCTTGACGGCTTCGGCGCGGTCCAGCGTCAACTGGGCCTTTAGCTCTTCCGGCCCGCTGAAGCGTCGCTCGTCGCGCAAGCGCGCCAGAAAGCGGGTCTCCACTCGCTCGCGATACAGGTCGCCGCTGAAATCGATCAGATGACTTTCAACAACGATTCGAGTCTCGCCGAAAGTCGGTCGCACGCCGAGGTTGGACATCGATAAATGGTGCTCGGCGCCGATGCACGTTTCCGTGACGTAGACGCCGATCGATGGGAGTAGTTGGTTCTCCACTTCGATGTTGGCGCTCGGAAACCCGAGTTGTCGGCCGCGGCCGGCCCCGCTGACGACCTCCCCGACGAGGGTAAACGGCTGACCGAGCAGCCCGCGGGCGCGCGTCACATCACCGGCGAGGATCGCCGCTCGGATCGTGGACGACGAGACGACTTCGCCGTCGACCTGGATCGGCTCGATTGCGTGCACCTCGAACCCGCGCTCGACTCCGATGGTCCGGAGCAGGTCGATCGTCCCCTCCCGGCCTCGCCCGAAACGAAACGACCGGCCGACGTGAATCGCGGCCAGCGGTAGGCTCGGCAGGAGCAGGCTTTCGAGGAACTCCCTCCCCGTGCGGGTCGCCAAGGACTTGTTAAATTCGAGAATCAGCAGCGCATCCAAGCCCGTCGAGCCCAACGCCTCGATCTTCTGCCCTCGCGTATGGATGCGCGGCGGACAACGCTCGGGGGCGACAACCGCCAGCGGGTGGGGCTCGAACGTGATGGCCAGGGAGGTCAGGCCGCGTCGGCGTGCGTCTTGCGTGGCTTCTCTGAAGATCGCTCGATGCCCGACATGGCAGCCGTCGTAGTTTCCGATCGTGGCGACCACCGGGGGGCTGCCAGGCGGGAGGCGTTCGAGTCCATTCCAGATCTGCATCGGCTCAACAGGGCAGGGGCCAGACATACTGGACCCCGTGCAGCAGAAGATTCGCGTAGAGTCCGGCCACCAAATCGTCGGTCATGATACCCCAGGCTCCGGGAAGCCTTTCGAGAGAGCGACAGGGCCAGGGTTTGATGACGTCGAGCACCCGAAACAGAACGAACCCGGCGGCGGCCGAGGCCAGGCAAGGGGCGAAAAAAGCCAGGGCCAGCATCTGGCCGGCGATCTCGTCGATCACGACGGGCCCTGGATCCTTGCGCCCGAAGTGAGGTTCCGCCGCGCCGGCTGACCAAAGCCCGATCACAATGACGACGCCGGCCCCTGCGAGCGCGAGCCACGGCCCACCGAGGGAGTACAGCAGCAGATGCAGCACGACACCCGGGATCGATCCGGCCGTCCCGGGCGCAAACGGGAAGTAGCCCGCGCCCAAACCCGTGGCGACGGCCAATTTGACTCGGTCGTCTTGGCAGTCAGGCCGGCCCAACGATCTCTCCGACGAGGTCGCAACCCGCGACCTCGGTCAGCCGAACGCGAGCAAAACACCCTGGTTCCGCCGCGCCATCGACGAGCAGTACCTGGCCGTCTACATCGAGCGCCTGCTGCGGCAAACGGCCAACCAAAAGGTGTTCGGTCTCTGCGTGGGCACCCTCGACGAGCACGACCGCCTCACGGCCGACACGGGTCGCGAGCAACTCCGAGACAATCGCGCTTTGGCAGTCCTGCAGTCGCTCGCGGCGTTCGTGCTTCAAGGGTTCGGGAACATCGTCCGCGTCGCCGAAAGCGGGTGTCGCGTCCTCGTGCGAGTAGGTGAAGACGCCGAGATGATCGAAGCGCGCCGTCCGCACGAAATCGACCAGCGCGTCAAACTCGGCCTCGGACTCCCCTGGGAATCCCGTGATCATCGTCGTCCGAATCGCGACGTCCGGAATTGCCCGTCGAAAACGACCGAGGAGCCGCAGGTGGTCCTCGGCCGATCCTCCTCGTCGCATCCGCCGTAAGACCTCGGGATGGGCGTGTTGCAACGGCAGATCGACGTACGGTACGACGTGCTCGAGCCGCCCCAGCGTGTCGATCAATTTCTGGGTCACCGTGTTCGGATAGAGGTAGTGCAGACGGATCCAGCGCAACCCATCGATCTGATCGAGCGCTTCGAGCAGGGTAACAAGCCCATCACGCAGATCCAGGTCACGACCGTAGTGGCTCGAATCCTGGGCGACCAGGCTGACCTCTCGGACACCCCCTGCGACTAGTGAAACGATCTCCTGGGTGACGCTGGCGACGGATCGCGAGCGCAGTCGCCCTCGAAAACTCGGAATCGCACAGAACGCGCAGGTATGATCACAACCCTCAGCGATCTTCACGTAGGCGGTCCACGGCGGCGTCGCCAGGCGTCGCGGGGTTTCGTGGTCGTAGAGGTAGGTCGATCGCCCCGCGGGCGTCACGTGGTTGTCGCCAAATAGACGAAGCGCGGCGTTCCCGTCGACAGCTGTTCGGCTGCCGAGACCTGCGGCCGCAACGACCTGGTCGAGCTCGTCCAGCCCGATGAAGGCGTCGACCTCCGGCAGACTGTCGCGTAGCTCCCGTGCCGCTCGTTGGACGAGGCAGCCGGCGACGACCAGGCGTTTGAGGCGGCCGCTTTTCTTGAGCTCGGCGACGCGGAGAATGGTCTCGATCGATTCTTCGCGAGAAGCCTCGATGAACGCGCAGGTGTTGACGACGATGACCTCGGCGTCCGCTGGATCGACGACCATTTGGCAGCCCGCGCGATCGAGTTGTCCGAGCATCACCTCGGAGTCAACCAGGTTCTTCGCGCACCCGAGGCTGATCATTCCAATCCGCGTCGGACCGCTGTGGTCGCCGGCAATCGGCGACGCGTCGACTCGAGCCGGCGGCTCAGGCACTCGGCTCACGGATACAGCCGGTGGATCTGGCGTGGGTAAGGAATCGTTTCGCGCAAGTGCCGAATCCCGCAGACCCAAGCGACGAAGCGCTCGATCCCCATGCCAAAACCAGAGTGCGGCACGCTCCCGTACTTGCGGATGTCCAGATACCATTGAAAAGCTTCGACCGGGAGCGAGTGCTCTTGGAGGCGGGCCAGCAGCAAGTCGTGGTCGTGAATGCGCTGCGAGCCGCCGATGATCTCGCCGTATCCCTCCGGGGCCAGCACGTCCACGCAAAGCGCCTTCGACGGGTCGGCGCTGTCGGGCTGCATGTAAAAAGCCTTGATCGCCGCGGGCCAGTGCGAGACCATCACGGGGCGGTCGAACTCCTGGGTCAAGAGCGTTTCGTCGAACGCACCGAAGTCGTTTCCGGGCACGAACAACGGCGCATCTTCCTGACGCATGCGATCCTGGGCCTCGGGAGTGGTCAGGATTTGCGCTGCCTCGTCGTAGGTCAGGCGCGGGAACGGCGGCCGAATGCGCTCGAGCATGCTCACGTCGCGCTCGAGCTCGGCGAGGGCGGGCCGGCATCGTTCGAGGACGCATTCGACGAGGTGGCTGACGAACTCTTCGGCCAGCTCCAACAGGCCCTGCAGTTCGAGAAACGCGACTTCTGGCTCGATCATCCAAAACTCGGTCAAATGTCGCCGAGTCTTGGATTTCTCGGCCCGGAAGGTCGGACCAAAACAGTAGACGCGACCAAACGCCATGCAGGCCGGCTCAAGATAGAGTTGTCCCGATTGCGCCAGGAACGCCTTCTCACCGAAATAGTCGGTCTCGAACAGGGTCGTCGTTCCCTCGCAGGCGGCGGGGGTGAGGATCGGCGAGTCGATGAGGACGAATCCGCGGTTGTAGAAGAAGTCGCGGGCCGCGTGAACGACCTCGTTGCGTACGCGCAGCACGGCCAGCGGCGTGCGTGATCGCAGGTAGAGATGACGGTGGTCGAAGAGGAAGTCGACTCCGTGCTCCTTGGGTTGGATCGGAAATTCATCGGCCGAGTGAACCACCTGCAGGTCGACGATTCCCAATTCGAAACCGCCCGGGGC
>JANNRU010000466.1:0-25864 GCA_031401755.1 Acidobacteriota bacterium
TTTTTTTGAGGCGGAGCAGCATCATCGAGCCGAGCAGACCCACGATCTGCGGGACCCGGGGACCGATCGCGCACCCATCGTCGAGATGCAGCTAGACTCCGCCCCGCTGCAACTTGCTCCGCGACCCTGCGTAAGATCGTAGGGTCCCTGCGGGCCGGGAGATCTTCAATGAAAGTGACCGCGCTCCTTATCCTCTCGCTCGTCGCCACGCCCCCGGCGCTCGCTCAGCACACCTTCCACGGAAACGCGAGGCGCACCGGGGCCTACGACGGCGCCGGACCCGCTCGACTCGGCGTCGAAAAGTGGGTCTTCCGCACCGGCGGCGCGATCGTGGCCTCACCTGCCATCGCCGGCGGTGTCGTCTACATCGGCAGCCTCGACGGACACCTCCACGCGATCGACCAGGAGTCGGGGGCGGAGAAGTGGAAATTCAAATCGCGCATGCCCATCGCGTCGACTCCGGCCGTTGACGGCTCAATGCTCTACTTCACGTCGTCGGTCGGTTCTCTCGCGGCGCTCGACGTCGTCTCGGGCACACCGCAGTGGGTATTCGTCGCCGACCACGACAAAAAGTTCGAGGCGAAAAATCTCCACGGCTACGCCCCGACGACCCAGACCATCCCCGATGCCTGGGATGTCTTCACGTCGTCACCGGTCGTCGACGCCGGCCGGGTCTTCTTCGGCACCGGCGACGGAGGGGTCTACGCGGTGGATGCGACGACCGGGATATTGCAGTGGAAATTCCAGACGCAAGACGTCGTGCACGCGTCTCCGACGGTTGCCGACGGCACAGTCTTCATCGGCAGTTGGGACAGCCGCTTTTACGCGCTCGAAGCCGCGACCGGCCGCGAGCGCTGGCGCTTTCAGGCAGGCGAGGACGAAGCGATCCATAACCAGGTCGGCTTCCAGTCCTCGGCCGCTGTCGATGGCGACACGGTCTACGTCGGCTGTCGAGACGCCCACGTCTACGCACTGGATGCCGCGACCGGGCGCAAGAAATGGGACTATCCGACGAGCAAGTCGTGGGTCATCGGCACACCGGCCGTGCGCGACGGCACGGTCTACTTCGGGACCTCAGATAGCGCCCGGTTCCTCGCGCTCGACGCCGAGAACGGTCGGCTGCGCTTCAACTTCGACGTCAAGGCTTACGTCTTCTCGTCGGCCGCGATCGCGGGAAACCGCGTCTACTTCGGGAGCCACAACGGCCGGCTGTACGCGATCGATGCACAGACCGGCGTACTCGCCTGGGATTTTCGCACCGAGGCCTCGAAAGCCGACCCGCTCGGGGTGTTGAATCCGGACGGAAGCTTCAACGAAACGCTTTACGCTCCGGTATTCGGTGACTTTCAGGACATGTACGTGTCCTACCTGCGCTTGGTCTCGGTCGGCGCGATCTTCTCGTCGCCGGTCGTCGACCGCGGCGTGGTCTACTTCGGCAGTACGGATGGCAACCTCTACGCGCTGCGCTGATGCCGTCGCGGAGACGGGCGATCGTCCAACTCACGACCCACCTACGTTGAGATAGCGCGCCGCGCGGTACAGCGCACTGATCGACTTCGCGTCGCTGATGCCGCCGTCTGTGACCTGATCGAGTGCGCGAGCGAAGGGCATCCGCTCGGGCTCGAGCAGTTCGTCGGAGTCCAGGTTCGTCCGGCCGGGCCGCAGGTCGCGGGCGAGAAAGATCCAGATGCGCTCGTCCGTGAAGCCCGGGGTGGTCCAGATCGATCCGAGCGGGATCAGCGTCCCGGCGCGGACACCTGTTTCCTCTTCGACCTCGCGATGCGCGCAGGCTTCGGGGGTCTCGTCGCCGTCGAGCGTGCCGGCTGGCACCTCGAGCAGATAGCCGCCCGCGGCGTGGCGGTACTGGCGCACCAGCAGGACCTGACCCTCGTCGTCGATCGGTACGATCGCGGCGGCCCCCGGGTGCCGGACGATCTCGAGTTCGATCTGACGGCCGTCGGGCAGGCGGACCCGTTCGACCGTCAGGCGCACGATTCGCCCTTCGAATACCGAGCGTTTGTCGATCGTCTGCCCGTCGGCCATCGGTTCCCGCCTTCCTCGCCGAGTTCGTTCGGCGGTTCTCTATAATAGCGGCGTGCCCGACCCGATTTATCTCGATTCCAACGCGACCACGCCCATCGCCCCCGAAGTTCTCGAGGCCATGGTGCCGGCGCTCCGCGACCTGTGGGGCAACCCCTCCTCGGCGCATCCGATCGGCCGTCGCGCCCGCGCGGCGATCGATAGGGCTCGAGAGGAGTTGGCCTCGCTGATCGGCGCGCAGACCGACGAGGTCATCTTCAATAGCGGTGGTACCGAGGCGGACAATGCGGCGATCTTCGGGGTCGCTGGCGCATTATCGTCGCGGGGCCGGCACATCGTCATCTCCGCGGTCGAGCATGCCGCGGTCGACCTGCCGTGTCGTGAACTCGAATCACGCGGATTCAGCGTCACCCGTATCGGCGTGGATCGGCATGGGCGGGTCGATCCGGAGCAATTCGAGGCGGCGTTCCGCCCCGACACCGTCCTTGTGTCGGTGATCCACGCTCAGAACGAGACCGGGGTGTTGCAGCCCGTCGCCGAGATCGCCCGGCGCGCGCGCACGCGCGGTATCGTCGTCCACTCCGACACGGCGCAGAGCGTGGGCAAGATCGCGGTGACCGTAGACGGATTGGGCGTCGATCTGCTGACCGTGGCCGGGCACAAGTTCTACGGTCCGAAGGGAGTCGGCGCGCTCTACCTGAGGCGCGAAACGCCGTTTCAGCGCGTGCTGCTCGGTGCCCCCCATGAAAGCCGGCGACGGGCGGGCACCGAGAACGTCGCCGGCATCGTCGGGCTGGGCGCCGCCGCGTCGCTTGCAGAGTACGAGCAAGCCGCGCGCGAAGCCCATTTGCGCGAGATGCGGGATCGATTGGCGCGACGACTCGAAGAGTCGATCGGCCCGATCGTGATCCACGGCGGGGCGGTCGAGCGCCTCCCGAACACGTTGTCGGTCGCGCTGCCTGGGGTTCCGGCCGTGGGATTGCTCGAGCGCTTGTCGGGCGTGGCGACCGCGGCCGGCCCGGCCTGCCATTCCGGTCGCCCCGAACCCTCTCAGGTCTTGTTGGCGATGGGAATCGACGAAGAGCTGGCGCTGGCGACGATTCGTTTGACGGTCAGTCGCGAGACGACCGCAACGGAGATCGACGAAGCGGCGCGGCGAATCGCCGCCGCCGCGCGACCGGGTACGCGGGCCGGAGCATGAGCCGTGAGGTCCGCCACGACGGGGATGGCACCTTGGAGGTGCGATTCCCGTTCGACCGTGCGCTCGTCGATCGGATCAAGACGCTGCCGCGCCGTCGGTGGAATGCCGCGGAGCGCTGCTGGGGCGTGCCCGAAGGCGACCTCCTACTGTTGATCGATTTACTCGAGGGAGCGCGTTTCCAGTTCGACGCCCCGACGACCGAACTCTGTCGCGCGGCCGGCCGGACGATGGCCCCAGGGACCGCGCCGGTCGAGCCGGGATTGTTCGATGCGCCGTCTTCGACCGGATCGAGCGCTCGCATCGCTGACGCCACGACCGACCTGAGCGTCTCCGAACTCAACGAGAGCGTGCGGCGGGTCTTGGCGGATGCGTTTCCCCATAGCCTGTGGGTCGTCGGTGAGATCAGCGGCTTTGCGCGTAACGCCCACAAGCGACACGTCACCTTCCGGCTGGTCGAATTGGATGCCGCGGGAACCAATCTGTCGAGCGTCGACGCCACACTGTTCGCCGATGCGCGCAGCGAGATCGAAGCCAAGCTCGCCCGTGCGGGCGACCCGTTTCGCCTCGGAGACGAGATTCGTGTACGAGTTCGCGCGCGGGTCGAACTCTACGTGCCCTGGGGCTCGTATCGCATCCTCGTCGAGGATCTCGATCCGACCTTCACGCTTGGGGAAGCCGCGCGGCGCCGCGAGGAGATCCTCCGCCGGCTCGGCGCGGCAGGTCTGCTCGGCCGGAACGACCGCCTCTCGCTGGCCCATTTGCCGCTGCGCGTGGGCCTGATCACGAGCGTCGGCTCCGATGCGGCAAATGACGTCCTGCGGACGCTCGAAGAGTCCGGATATGCCTTCGACGTCACGGTGCACGGCGCGCGAGTGCAAGGCCGGACCACCGAGCCCTCCGTCCTCAATGCGCTCGATTGGTTCGAAAGCCGCGCCCAAGCCTTCGACGTTGTTCTGATCTGTCGCGGCGGTGGCTCGCGGACCGATCTGGCCTGGTTCGATTCGGAAGCGCTCGGCCGAGCGGTAGCAACCTTTCCCCTCCCCGTCGTGATCGGCATCGGCCATGAGCAGGATCGTTCGGTGCTCGATGCGGTCGCGCGTAGCGCCAAGACCCCGACGGCTGCGGCCGCCTTCGTCGTCGCCGTCGTCGACGAGAGTCTGGCGAGGGTCGAAGAGTGTCGCGCGCGACTGCTCGCCGCGGCCAGTGCTTCGATCGAAAATGAAGCGCGGCTCGCCCGGGAGTGCGGGCGGCGACTGGCGTTAGCCGTGCGCGCACGGCTTGAGCGCGAGCGGGTTCAAATCTCCTGGGTCGGACGCCGCCTGGCCGGCAGCGTCCGGGCGAGCGTGCAGCACGCGCGGTCGCGGATGGATCGGAGCGCCGTCGCCTTGCCCAGGGCCGTCGCGGTGCGCCTGGCGCGCCAACGGGAGCGGCTCCGTGGGGCTGCGCGCGGCATCGCGCACGCGGCGCGACGAGATGTCGCCGTGGGACGACACCGCCTCGCCGCCAACGTCGTCGCCCTCGGGCCGCGAGCGGCGCGGCGGATGGCCGCGGTCATCGAGCGAAACGAGGCCCGCGAGCGCCGACTGACGCTCGTCGATCCGCGGCGGGTGATCGAACGCGGTTACGCCCTCCTCCGCTCGGCAGATGGCCGGGTGGTCACGTCGCCCACCGCCGCTCCATCCGGTTCGGCGGTCCGGGCCGAGTTGCGCGACGGTAGGTTGCGCCTGCGCTCGGAAGGAGTGGATGCGGAATGACGAAGTCCAAGCGACCGGAGGCCGGACCGAGCTATGGCGAGGCCGCGGAACGGCTCGAAGCGATCCTGCTGCGGATCGAGGACGGCGAGGTCGACATCGACGAGCTATCGGGACTCGTGCAAGAGGCGGCCGGCCTCGTGATCCTGTGTCGCGAGAAGATCCGCTCGGCCGAGATGCAGGTGCGGACGATCACCGAACAGCTCGAGCGCGACGCCGAGGAGCCGATTGAGGGCGAAGGGCTCGATCCGGCCGAGCCCGGGGGCGAGCGAACGGGATGACCACCGCCGAGATCTTCTCCGGTCGGCTGATCATGGCGCCGATGACCCGCGGAACCGACCTGCCCTTCCGCCGCCTGCTCGTCGAACAGGGTGCCGAGGTGATCCTCGGCGAGATGGCCTACGCGCACAAGATCGTGCGCGAGGACAAGCGCGAGCTGGCGCTGCTGCGGCGCCATCCAGAAGAGAAGATCTTCGGCGTGCAACTGGCGGGCAAACATCCCGAAGTCGTCGCGGAGGCCGCACGCATCGCGGTCGATCGAGGTGCCGACTTCATCGACCTGAACCTGGGATGCCCGATCGACGATGCCACGCGGCGCGGCTTTGGCGCGGCGTTGCTCGAGCGCACATCGCGCGTCGGCGAGATCGTGAGTGCGGTAAAACGAAGGATCCAGGTGCCCCTGACCTTGAAGCTGCGGCTCGGGTGGTCGGATGGAAAGCCGACCTTTCTCAAGATCGCCCGCGTGGCCGAGGATTCCGGTGCGGATGCGATCGCGCTTCACGGCCGCAGTCGGGCACAGCGCTACCGGCGACCCGCCGATTGGCAGAGCGTCGCCGCCCTCGTCGAGGAGGTCCGCGTCCCCGTCATCGGCAACGGCGATATCTTCGGCTGGCGCGATGCGGTTCGGCGGCGCGAGGAAAGCGGGTGCGCGGCCGTGATGATCGGTCGTTGGGCCTTGGCCAAGCCGTGGATCTTCCGCGAGTTTATCGAGCAGCGGGATCTCGCCCCTTCGATCGAACAGCGGCTCGCGCTGATTCGGCGATATGTCGATCTGTGCCGCGAGCACTTCGGTGAGGATGACCGTGGCCGCGAGCGCACGCGCCAATTCCTCGTGTTTCATCAAGACTTCTTTCGCCGCCACCGCAGCGCGCCAAGCAGCGAGGCGGTGAATTCGGACGATCCGGGCGACTGGGGCCAGCCCGAGGCGGACGAGTTGGGCGCTTGGCTCGCCCGTGGCGACATCGACGCAGCGGAAGCGTTGTGCCGCTGGCTCGTCGACGGCGGACCCTGCGTCCCACCACCGGCGACCGACGGCGAGTCACCCCGTGCGGTGGCGACTCGTGCTTTTGGATGATCGTCAATAAACCACGGAGTAAGCGCATGAGGGTCTCCCGCTCCCCCATCCCGACCACGATTGCATTCGTCGCGCTGCTGGGTTGCAACGCGCCGAGCGACGATGCGACGAAGAGCGCCCACACCCCGGAGCCCACGACCGAGCGATCGGCGCGCACGTTACCGCTGCCGTCCGCGGCGCCAGCGCCAGAGATACCGCAGGTCGGAAACGACGCTTCGGGCTCTCAGCTTGCGTGGATCGTCCCGGCGGGCTGGATCGAACAGCCGCCAGCGGTGCCGATGAGGTTTGCGCAGTATCGTGTTCCTGGCGATGCCGGATTCGCCGAGTGCGTCGTCTTCTACTTCGGGCCCGGGCAGGGCGGCGACGCGATGGCCAACATCGAGCGCTGGGCCGGGCAGTTCAAGCAGCCCGACGGAGCGAAATCACTCGACCGATTGAGGACGACTCACCTCGATACGATCGTGCCGGTAGTGATCGCCGAGCTGACCGGCACGTACGACGGGGGCATGGGCATGACCGACGCACCTGCCGCTCCGCAACCGGGAGCGATGCTCCTGGGCGCGATCGCCAGCGGCCCGGACGCGCCGTGGTTTTTCAAGTTCACCGGGCCCGAACCGACGGTACGAGCCCAGCGCCCGGCCTTCGAGAAGCTGCTCGCATCGCTGCATCCGGCGCCCTGATCGATGTCGAGATTCTGGGGCGTGGCGGCGCGTATCGCCTTGCTCTTGAGCTTGGGCCTCGCGTTCGCCTGGTCGCTCGCCGCGCTGTGGATCTCCGGTCCGATGGTCTTCCGGCCGTTAGTCCATCGGCCGTGGAGCCTTCCCTCCGAGGGTCGCCTTCGCGCCGATGTCGAGCGGCTCTGCTTCGGCTTCGGACCGCGCGACTCGGAGCACGCAGGCAATCTCCGAGCCGCCGCCGCATGGATTGCAGACGAGCTCGCCGGCGTGGGCTTCGCGGTCGCGTTGCAAGACTACGACACCCCCGCCGGTCCTTTTCGAAATGTCGTCGCCCGCAGGAAGGGGACGGACCCTGCGGCGGCGACCGTGATCGTCGGCGCGCACTACGACGCGGTGCGTGGGAGTCCCGGAGCGGACGACAACGCCAGCGGTATCGCCGTGCTGCTCGAACTGGCCCGGACGCTTCCGCGGCAAAGCCGTCGGCCGTTGACGCTCGTCGCCTTTTCGACCGAGGAGCCGCCGTTCTTTGGGACCGAGTCGATGGGCAGCGTCGCGTTCGTCCGCGAGCTCCTCGGATCCGACACGCGCGTCGAGCTGATGATCGCCTTGGACTGCGTTGGTTACTTCGATACCGCAAACGGAAGCCAATCGTTCCCCAGCCCCGCGATCGGACTGTTCTATCCCGACGAAGCCGATTTCATCGCCATCGTCGGAGATGCCGCTGCGGGATCCTGGATTCGTGAGGTCAAGCGCGGAATTCTGTCCGTCGGATCGATTCCCGTCCAATCAATTCGAGCCCCGGAGTGGCTCGCGCCGGTCGACCTCTCCGACCACAGGAGTTTCAGGGCGAAGGGTTTGCCGGGAGTCCTCCTGACTGACACCGCGCCCTTCCGGAACCCGCACTACCACACCGAGAACGATCTGCCGGCGACGCTGGACTACTCACGGATGGCCGCGCTCGTACTCGCCCTTCACGGCGTTGTCTCCCACCCGGATGACGCCCCCCCGACTCCCTGACGACCCGTCCTGGCACCGCAACTTCACGGGTTGCAACGCGAAACGGAACAACGCGCCAGGCATTGAGTCGACGGCCGCCGCGTTCTAGATTTTCGACCGATGACGCACATCGTCGCACGAGTCGCGCTCCAACGACCCAGACCCGTCGGGCGTCCTGCGACGCTGCAGGACGGACGATTCCTGTTGCTTGAGATCCTGGGACGCGGTGCGGAAGCATCCGTCTATCGAGCCTTCGACCGTGTTCGAGACGGCTCGGTGGCACTGAAGATCCCTCGCGCCCCGGTCAAGCCCTTGGCGGCCGACCCGCTCACGCGGGAGTTCGAGGCCTGGGCCCCGCTGCGGCACCCGAACATTGTCGAGGCGCGCGAGATCTCCCGCGCAGCGCGGGGACCCTTCTCCGACGGACGCCGCTATCTAGTGCTCGAGCACGTTCGCGGGTCTGCCTCTCATTTGGCAGTTGACGCGGCCGGCGCCGACCGCCGAAACTGGTTGGACGCGTGCGCGATCCAACTCCTTCGGGCGCTGGATCACCTGCACGCCGCAGGGTGGGTGCATCGCGATCTCAAACCGTCCAACGTGCTCGTGCGGACGATGGATGACGGTCTCCCGCTGGCAAAACTCACCGATTTCGGATTGGCCACACGGGCGGGCGCCTTCGAAAAACCGGGAATCGTCAACGGATCGCTTCCATATGTCGCGCCCGAGACGTTGCTGGGCCACCCGATCGACGGCCGAGCGGATCTGTATTCGTTGGGCCTGTTGCTCTACCGACTGGCGTTCGGCAGGACCGCGGCCCCCGTTGAGGACGGCGCACGAGCGGTGCTGACGTGGCACTTGTCGACCAGGGCTCCGGAGGACTCCGAAGGCGACGCACTATCGACGGCACTGGCCGATTGCCTGAAGCGTCTGACGCGCCGAGCTCCCGAGGAGCGGCCGCGAGACGCCGGCGAGGCGCTGTGCCTGCTGGGCGCCATGCGGGTGCCCGTTTCCTCCGACACGAAGCTCGGTCGAGCGGAGCGGGCCTGCCTCAGGCTCGCGCTCGACGCGACGTGTCGGGGCGGCCGGAGCGTTTTCCGCGTCCCCGGTCACCCGACGCCGTGTCAGGCGACGCTCTCCGAGGCGTCGACTTGGGCGCAGATCCGAGGCATCCGATTCCATCGAATCGCTCCAGGCAATCCGTGGAGTGAGGCGGGAATCGGACGGACGGTGCTCGGCTTGTTAGCGGAGCTCGGACGGGACGAAGCGATCGACTGCATTCGGGGTGGACTGGATCGGGCTCTGGGGATCGGCCTCGCCGGGGATTCGACGATTCCCTACCACGGAGAACGAACCGCGCTCGAGGATCTTTCGGTGACGCTGGCCGGGACGGCGATCGCGAGATTCTTGACGCGAGTGGCCCGGCGCCGCCCGATCCTCCTCGCCGTCGAATCCACTGGCGAAGACCGGCTGCTCCAGGAAGTGGCGTTGCGCCTCGAGCGGATCAGCGACGGGACCGGCCGGGGGCCGGGCGGTCTGTTGTTGATGCTTCCGGCCCAGGGTTGACGACCCGTCCCGGACGGAACCCGATCAAAAGAAGGATGCGGCCCACTCGGCGAGCATGACCGGAATTCCAAAACTCTCCACGATACAAATCAGCACGAGAGGTCCGACGAACATCGCCATGAGGACCACAACCGGACTGTCCATTTCGCCGCTACCGTCGGGTTTGTTTCCGCGCGTGCCCATGCCTGGTCTCCTCCGCGGGCGATCCGGATCGTGCCGCGGGCGGAAGGTTAGTCGGATCGCGCTCAGGTCGCAAACGGAGGACTGGGAGTGGCTCGCCGGTACCGGTCTTGAATAGGAGCTTTCAATGGCGTACCCTGTGGCACGTTCGTGCCCCCCGGGGGGTCCGGTTCCAGGGCGCGACAGGTGGGCATCGGGAGCCCCCGACAGAGCGGGGCCCCGCCGATCCGGGTTTTCGGATGACGGAGCAATCGTATGCGCAGGCTTGTATCTGGAGCGGTGGTAGTGGTGGCCATGGCGTTCTTGGCTACTGGTTGTTCGAAACCTCCGGAGGCGGAGATCCAATCGGCGAAGGCGGCGGTCGAGTCGGCGCGTAAGGCCAACGCAGCCGAGTACGCCTCCGCGTCGTTGCGCCAGGCGGAGGACGCCATGAGCGCGCTCGATACCGAGTTGCAGGTTCAGGAAGAGAAGTTCGCCCTTTTCCGCTCTTACAAGGAGGCATCGGCAAAGGCCGCCGCCGTAAGCGCGGCGGGCAAGAAGGCAGCCAGCGACGCTGCCGCCGGCAAGGAGCAGGCCAAGAACGAAGCCGCGGCGGCGATCGCTTCGACGCGGACGCTGCTCGCCGAAACGCAGGCGCTGCTTGATTCCGCGCCGACCGGAAAGGGCACCGCTGCGGATATCGCCGCGATGAAGCTCGACCTCACCGCAGCTGAGTCGACCCTGATGGAGGCCGATTCCGCGCAGTCCAGCGAGCGGTATAAGGAGGCCAAGTCCAGGGCAGCCGCCGCCGAGTCGAGCATCCAGCAGGTCAAGGCAGCCGTGGAAGCCGCCATCGCAGCCCGATCCGGCCGTCGCTGATAGCGCGGCACATCTAGTCTCATTATCTTCAATAAGTGCGGAAGCGGGGGCACCGGCCTGGGGCCGGGCCCCCGCTTCTTCTCGGGGTGGCCATGATGAGGCTCGACCGTTTTCGGTCTCGCTTGTGGGTTTGGGGGATTGTCGGCGCAGTCGCGATCGGAATCGCGATGGGGACCGCCCCGATCCTCAGCGGGAGCTCCAGTGCCCCGACCTATAGCCGAGAGGCTGCTGAACGGGCGGTCGATCACGCTCGTGAAGTCCGATCCGACGCCTGGGCGCCGGAGAGTCTGATTCGGGCCGAGTCGGCTCTACGCGCAGCTCAGGCCGAGGACCGGCGACAATCGGTTCGTTTCATTCTGCGCCGTGACTTCAACGTCGCTCGACGAGGATTCCAGTTGGCCCGCGAGCGCGCAATCGCCGCGGCCACCGAGGCGATCCAGTCGCGCGCATCGGCGGCGACCTTGGCCGAAACGGCCCTGCACGAGGCCGAGGCGGCACTCGCCGGCGCCGAGGACTTGGCCGCCGCGGTCCGTATGGCCAACGGCGAACGGCGGCACTTGCAACGGGCACGGACCAACGTCTCGCTGGCCCGCGACGCGCGTTCGTCAGAGGATTTCCGCGAAGCCGAGCGGCTTGCCGAGCTGGCCGCGGGGCAGGCCCGGGCCGCGACACGAGGCGCCGTCGCGCTTGCCGCGCGCTTCATCGACGAGAACGAGGTCCGGCGCTGGCGCCGCTGGATCGAAGAGACCATCTCCGAGTCCCGTCGCACGGGGGGGCCGGCCATCGTCGTGAACAAGGAACGCCGGGAACTGACGCTCTACCTCGGCGGCCGAAGCGTCCGCACATTCAACGCCGACCTGGGGCAAAACAGCCTTTACGCGAAACTGCAGTCCGGCGACGATGCGACGCCGGAAGGACGGTATCGGGTCTCCGCGCGGCGCGGCGCCGGAGAATCGCGCTACTACAAGTCGCTCCATGTCAGTTATCCGAACGACGAGGACATCCGACGCCTCGAATCGGCTCGGCGTGCCGGTATCGTCAGCCGACGGGCACGGCCCGGCGGCCTGATCGCGATTCACGGTCACGGCGGCCGTGGTGAAAACTGGACCAACGGCTGTGTCGCCGTCGCCGATCGCCACATGGATGAGTTGTTCTCCCGCGCCCCGACGGGAACTCCGGTGACCATCGTCGGCGGCGAAGGCCGCGGTGGCGCGTTTTCGGAGATCGCCCGCACGCGCGGCCTTGGAGCTGGAACGGCCAGCCGTTGATGACGATGTACGACTCCGACGATCTCGAATCGAACGTGCACCCGTTGGCGATGCAGCCAGTGCGGACCGTCGTTCGTTTTCGGCTGCCGAGCCTGCGCTGGGCCCTGGTATTTCCAGTGGCTGCCCTGCTCGCCGCGGGATTTTTGACCGGGACCGGCTACCGCTATCGGCCATTCGCGGTGATGGTTTCCCCCAACGAAGATCTTTCTGAGCAGGCCGCGACGACGACGGACGCTCGCGCCTCGCGGGGCGAGTTGAGGCGCCTGACGGCCTCCTTGTCGCAAAGGGTGCCGCGTGGCCGTTACATCGTGATCGACCGCACGAACAACAAGCTCTACCTACGGCAAGACGACAAGGTGGTATTGGAAGCATCCTGTTCTGCCGGCTCGGGACTCGTCCTGCGCGAGGAGTCCGGCAAGAAACGGTCTTGGATCTTCGACACTCCGCGGGGGCGCTATCGCGTCCTGTCGAAGACGAAGAATCCGGTCTGGCGCAAACCAGACTGGGCCTTCGTCGAGGAGGGGCAGCCGATTCCCAATAATCCGGCTGACCGCATCGAGTACGGCACTCTCGGGGAGTTTGCGCTGCATTTTGGCGACGGCTACATGATCCACGGCACGCTCTACGAGCGACTGCTCGGTCGCAATGTCAGTCACGGCTGCGTTCGCCTGGGGCGTGACGATCTCCGCGTCGTCTACGATCGTGCGCCGGTCGGAACTCCGATCTACGTCTACTAGCCTGTACCGGATAGCGGACAACCCATGCCATCAACCGGTCGACTCGTTCTGCCGCTCGCCGTCGCGCTCCTCTGTGCGTGTGGATCCCCCAGCCCATCCAAGACGACGAGCGGAACCGCGACGGAGGCCTCCGACCGCATCGCGGCCGCGCGGCTCGGGCGTCTGCTCGAACTCGCCGAGGGCAAGGAGTTCTACCTCGTTTACGAGCCCGGGAGCTCCCACGTGCGACTGATGTACCAGGGGGTGACGCTCCAGGAATTCGCGGTGGAGCAGGCTTCCGTGGGGGTTCGCCGACTGTTGTACATCGAGCACGGCGCCCCGAAGCGTTGGGAAGATCGAATCTGGGACGACGGCAAGCTCGACCCCGAGCGCAAGGTCGAACGCCGGGAGATCATCCCGCCGGACCCTGCCGACTCGGAGCCCGAAGAAGTCGTCATCCCGCCGACCCCGGAGGAGGCGATCCCGTCACCGGACCGGTTCTTGGTCCGCTTCGCGGGCGGTCTGGTCGTCGAGATCGTCGGGGACTTCGACGACCGTGCCGACGACGGATTGCTCGGCTGGTCGTTCGATCGGCTCTCGGCCTTGGTCGACGAAGCCTCGTCGGTGCTCTTCCGCGCCGAGACCGACGAGATGCGGCTACGGCTCGTGATCGACGGACAGGCGGCGCACCGCCTCTACCGTTCGCTTCCCGAGCCGTGCCGCTTCGCGGTCCACCTCAGCGCGCCCGCGGGCTAGGAGCAGCCGCTCGTCGCCCCGCAGTTGATGCACGCGTAACAGGCTCCGTTGCGCACCATCAGCGTCCCGCACTCGTGGCACGGCGGCGCATCGGCCTGCGCGATGAACACGGCGCGCTCGCGCTCGTGCAGCGCCTCGCCGATCGGAGCGTTCGACAACGATTCGAGTTCGCTCCCGTTCAGCGGCGATACGCCGGTGCGGGGTCGGTCGCTCTCGGGCAGGTAGCGCAGGGCGAGCCAGCGGAATACGTAGTCGACGATCGATTTGGCGATCGGGATCTCCGGATTACCGGTGAAGCCGGAGGGTTCGAAGCGCACGTGAGAGAACTTGTCGGCGAGGAAACGCAGCTCGACGCCGTGCTGCAGCGAGAAAGAGATCGCCGTCGCGAACGCATCGGCGAATCCGCTGAGCGTCGAGCCGGCTTTCCCGAGCGTGATGAAGATCTCTCCTGGCGTCCCGTCCTCGAACTGCCCCACCGTTAGGTAGCCTTCGTGCCCGGCGACCGAGAACTTGTGCGTCACCGATGTCCGGGTGTCCGGCAGCTTTCGTCGCCGCGGCTGGACCGCGCCACGCGCCGCGACTACCGTCGCGCCCGCCGCCCCAGTGGCCAAGGGCTGAGTGCGCTTGCAACCGTCGCGGTAGATCGCGATCGCCTTCAATCCGAGCTTCCAAGCCTCGATCAAGGTTTGCTCGATACCCTCGACGGTGCTCGCGTTCGGCATGTTGACCGTTTTCGAGATCGCCCCGGAGAGAAACGGCTGGGCCGCGGCCATCATCTTCACGTGGCCCATCGGCGGAATCGAGCGCTGACCGTGGATTGGCTTGAAAGCGCAATCGAAGACGTACAGGTGCTTTTCCTGGAGTCCCGGCGCCCCCTCGATCGTATCGTTCTCGGCGATGTGGTCGCAGACCAACTGAATCTGATCGCGATCGTACCCCAGATGCTTGAGGGCCATCGGTACCGTGTTGTTTACGATCTTGAACATCCCACCGCCGACGAGTTTCTTGTATTTGACCAGGGCGAGATCCGGCTCGATGCCGGTCGTGTCGCAGTCCATCATGAACGCGATCGTGCCGGTCGGCGCGAGCACCGTGGTCTGAGAGTTTCGGTAGCCGTGCTGCTGGCCGAGAGCCAAGGCATCGGCCCAGGACTGGCGAACCGCAGAGAGCAGCTCTCCGGAGACGAGCCGGCCGTCGAGACCCTCGGCGTGCGCCTGGTGCTTGCGCATCACGCCGAGGAACGGCTCGCGATTGCGCTCGAATCCGGCGAATGGCCCGAGCGTGTCGGCAGTGCGGGCCGACTGCGCGTAAGCTTCGCCGCACATCAGGGCCGTGATCGCCGCTGCGGTCGCCCGCCCCTCGTCGGAATCGTAGGGTAGCCCGCGCGACATCAACAACGCTCCGAGGTTGGCGAAGCCGAGCCCGAGCGGCCGGTACTCATGCGAATTCTGACCGATCTTTGGTGTCGGGTAGGAAGCGTTGTCGACCCAGATCTCCATGGCGGTGATCACGACGTCGACCGCGTGGCGAAACGAATCGACATCGAACGCGGCGTCAGAACGTCGGAACTTCATCAGGTTGAGCGAGGCAAGGTTGCAGGCCGTGTCATCGAGGAACATGTACTCCGAGCACGGATTCGAGGCGTTGATCGGCGCCGTGTTGGAGCAGGTGTGCCAAGCGTTGATCGTGGTGTCGAACTGGATCCCGGGATCGCCGCAGACCCAGGCCGCCTCGGCCATGTTCCGCATCATCTCTCGCGCGCGCATGCGGTCCATCGTCTTTCCCGTGGTCACCGCCCGCGTCTGCCACTCGCCGTCACCGATCACCGCTCGCATGAAATCGTCGGTCACCCGAACGGAATGATTCGCGTTTTGGAAAAAGACCGAGTCGTAGGCGCCTCCGGGCACGTTGAACTCACCCGAATACCCGGCGTCGATCAAGGCCCAGGCCTTGCGCTCTTCGTTGGCCTTGCAGGAAATGAAGTCTTCGATGTCCGGGTGGTCGACGTCGAGGATGACCATCTTGGCCGCGCGCCGCGTCTTTCCTCCGGACTTGATCACACCGGCGAACGCGTCGTAGCCGCGCATGAATGACACCGGACCGGATGCCGTCCCCCCGCCGGCGAGCGGCTCGCGGCTGGAGCGAATCGAGGAAAGATTCGATCCCGTGCCTGAGCCGAACTTGAAGAGCATGCCTTCGGTCTTGGCTAGTTCGAGGATCGACTGCATCGTGTCGTTGACCGAATTGATGAAACAGGCCGAAACCTGCGGGTGCGGCTCGACGCCGCAGTTGAACCAGACCGGTGAATTGAACGAGACCATTTGGCGCACGAGCAGGTGGGTCAACTCGGCCTCGAAGGTCTCGGCATCCGCTTCGGTCGCGAAGTAGCCTCCCGCACGGCCCCAAAGTGCCGCGGTTTTAACCACGCGGTCGACCAGTTGGCGCACGCTGTGCTCACGGTCGGGTGAGGAGAGCGCGCCTCGAAAATATTTTTGTGCCACCACGTTGGTCGCCAACTGCGACCACGCCTTGGGCACCTCGACGTTCCGCTGCTCGAAGGTCACCTCGCCCCGCTCGTTGGTGATCACGGCATCGCGCAACTCCCAGTCGATTTCCTGAAAGGGATGGACGTCCGGTCGGGTCAAACGGCGCGAAAAGCGGAGACCGCGCGGCGAACCGGGGACGTGATCGGCACCGGGCTCGGCGGAAACGGGTTTCGGCGATGGCCGCGGATCCGAGTGAAGCATCGACTGGACCTCCTCGCGCTCTTAGGGAATAGCCGATTCTCGCGGCGACGAGAGGCGGCGACCGAAACAACGGGACGCTCGCGGACCCCGCCGCCACGCCACGTCCCGATCCCACAGCCAAGCGGGCCGAACCTACCAGCCTGCCGGTTCGATGTCAAGCCACTTGCGCAACGAGAGCCACAAAATGTGGGCGACGGATCGCGAAAGCACCCTAGATCTAGTGGTGTCACTCGAAATCCCCGTTCCCGGCGCGGTCCCGCGCGCGGATCAGCGCCGCACGCTCAGGGTCTGGTCGTGGTCGGAGCAGCGCCGACTCGAGGCAGGCGACCGCATCGACGCCGCCGATGCAACCGATGGCCCAGGCCGCGTGCTCGCGAATCAGTTCGTCCGAATCGTCCAGAACCCGGCCGAGCGCCGCCAGTGCATCCGGACTTCGCCGGTTTCCCAAAACGACGCAGGCGTTTCGCCGCATCCCCTGCCACTTCGCCCGCATCAGCGGCGTTCCGGAGAATCTCGCTCTGAAGGTCGCCTCGTCCAAGGCCAAGAGCTCGGCTGGATCGAGGTCGTCGAGATCCTCACGGGGTCCGAGCATGGCATCGATTCTCGGCCGAGCGAACCGCAAGTTCCACGGGCAGACGTCTTGACAGATGTCGCAGCCGAAGAGCCAGTCTCCGAGACCCTCGCGCATCGACTCCGGGATCGCGCCGCGATGCTCGATCGTCCAGTAAGAGATGCAAAGATTCGCGTCCAGAACCCCGGGTCCGACGAACGCCTGGGTCGGGCACTCGTCCAGGCAAGCAGTGCAACTGCCGCAGAACTCCTCGTGCGGTCCCGCATCGGGCTCGAGTGCAGCCGCGGTCAGGATCTCGGCGAGCAGAATCCAGGAACCGAGATCGCGAGTCAGCAGGTTCGCGTTCTTCCCGATCCAGCCCAGTCCCGCACGCTCGGCCCAGGCGCGTTCGAGGATCGGCCCCGTGTCGACGAACGCGCGCGCCGGCGCTCCGGATGAACTCTCGAGCCAGCTCGCAACCTCTCGCGCCTTCGCTCCGAGCACGCGATGGTAGTCCCGCGCGCGAGCGTAACGTGCGATCCTCGCTTTCGGCCGCGAAGCGGGGGCTGGCGTTTCCCGCCAGTAGTTCATCGCCAGCACAACCACGGCACGACAGCCGGGAACGACACGCGCGGGATCGGCGCGGCGATCCGCGCTCGTGGCCATCCAGCTCATTCCTGCGTGCCGACCTGCCGCGAGCCAGTCGTCGAGGGCCCGTCGATCGCGATCGAGTGGACCGACGGCGGCGACCTGGACCCGATCGAAGCCCACGGATCGAGCTCGATCCCGTAACTCGCGCGTCCGAGAACGGATCGCGTCCAACTCTTTCGGCGAAGGCGATCCCGGGGGCATCCTTCAGTCTCGTCGACCGGCATCGTCGGTCGGAATCTGCGAATCCTCGACCGCACGCGCCGGCTCGGCTTGTCCCGTTCGCCCTGCCGCCCAGAGCGTCTGGCGCGCGATCCCGCGCAGGATCTGCACTTCCGCGTCGGTGAGCTCCGCGCGCCCAAGCATTCGACGCAGACGGCGCATCATGGGGGTCAGGGTATCCCTGGAGAAGAACCCGATCGCGCCGAACGCGCGCTCGAGGTGCCCGTACATCGCTTCGCGTGCGGCGTGGTCGGCCAGAGGCTCGGCGAACCCATCCTGGACAGCGGGCAGGGCTCGTCGCAATTCGTATGCGGCCAGCAGCACCGCTTTAGCGAGATTGAAGGACGGGTAGGTTGGCGCCGAAAGCAGGTAGGCCAGATGGGTGCAACGGTCGAGCGCGGCGTCCGGAAGCCCGTGATCCTCGCGTCCGAAAACGACCGCGAGTTCTCCCGCCCGGAGCAGACGGAGGAGGTCGGGAACCGATTCATCGAAGCGCGAGTGGGGCCGACGATGCTTGCCGACGCGTCGACTCATGCCGACGACCGTCGCGGCCCCGGCGAGGGCGCTGTCCAGATCCTCGTGACACTCGGCCGATTCGAGCAGACCCGCAGCCTCGACCGCCATCATCCGCGCTTCGCGACCGAGAGGATCGGCAGCCGTGGCGACGAGCACGAGTCGTGAAAAACCCAGATTCATCAACGCCCGGGCGGCCTGGCCGATGTTCCCGCCAAACTGGGGCTCGACCAGGACGAATCGGATTCGGCCGAGTTGGCTCGGCGCGTTGGTCGCGCCTGGGCTAGGCTCCTCGTTCACGCGGCGAGGATAACAGAGGCACGGATGCGCGTTCGGCTGATCGGGGATGACGGCCGCCCAGTGCTCAAGATCGCCGGACTCGTCAGCGGCGTCTGGATGTACGAAGAGGAGATGACCGCCGCGGCCAGCTCGGGCTACCGGATCGCTGCGCTCGACACGACCGGCGACCGCGCGGACGACCCGGCGTCGCAGCCGTTCTCGTGGGACACGCTAGCGCTAGAGACCGTTGCCGCGATCGATCGACTGGGCGCCGATCGGGCGGTGCTCTGGGGGACCTCGTTCGGATGCTTGATCGCGCTCGCCACCGCGGCGCGCTACCCCGAACGAGTCCGCGGATTACTCCTGGCCTTTCCGCCGGAGCCCGGCGCGAGGCCACGTCTGTACGACGCGATCCTCCGTCGTTGCCAGCGCGCGCAGAATCCGGATCGCGCCGTCGCCATCGCGTTCCGGATCGGCTTCGCACTGCTGACCGGGTGGGAACTCGCCGCCCCCGCCGCGCTGGTCCGGCTCCCCAGACTGCTACGCACCGCGCTCGACGCGGCCACCCCGCCGTCCACGATTCGGCGGAAGCTCGAGCTCCTCTGGCAAGACGACCCGGGCTCTCCGGTCAGCGTTCCGTCCTCGATCATCTCGGCCCGACTCGACCCCGTTGCGCCACTCGCCGGCGCCCGTCGACTCGCGGCCCGACTGCCGGGAGCGAACCTGCAGATACTGCAGTTCGGTGGGCACGCTTGCGCCTATTCGAGACCTCGGGCTTACGGACGGATCGCGCTCGCTGAACTCGATCGGCTCTATGCGCCGGCGCAATCGCGCAGTTCTGAGAATTGGGTCAGCGCGAGCCGCTCCGCTCAAGAAGCGTGACCGACTCTCGAACGGTCTGCGGCTCGGCCAATCGATCGCCGGCGACGGCGATCATCTCTTTCTCGAAGACCAGCGTTGTCCCGCGCGAGCGCAGGGTCGCCGGGATGTCGATTTTGCGGCGGTACCGATCGCGCCGTTCTGCGGGTAGGCTCCTTGCCTCACGCGTCGCGTCGTACTCAAACGGCCCGAACCAAGCAACGCGAAACCCATCGGCCCCTCGCATCAGAACCTCTCCGAGTCGCTGGCTGATCAAGGGCTCGGCGAAGCTGTCGAAGGAAATGATGACCTCATGGACGGCGTCTCGGTCCAGATCGACGAGTTGAATATCTCCTCGGCCGACTCCTCCGGGGTACTCGGCGCCGAGGTCACGCGTGTACAGTGGAACCAGTCGGCCCTCGACGCGATCGAAGATGTCCAGCCGCACGTTGACCGCGGTTTCCTTCTCGCGCTGACCCGTCATATAGGTCGTGATCGCCACGACCTGCTTGGCGCCGCCGGGCAGCACGGGGGCCGAGACGACCGACCCGGTCAAGACGCTGGCCGTGGGGACGCCGATCGCCTTGTAGACATCCCCAGCGGTGTCGGCGGCGGCCAGGCCGGAGATCAGCAGGACCGCGATCCCCGCGGCGGGTCCCATTTTTGTATTCATGACCGCGGACGAGTATAAGCCCAGAACACCCGCCGCGCCGCGGGCACGGATTGCCTACAATCCCTCCCGTGATCATCTACGCCGCTCGATGGATCGTTCCCGTGGCCGGGCCACCGGTGCCGAATGGCGCGGTGTTCGTGGATGGCCAGCGCATCGCGGCGCTGGGGCCGCGCGCCGCGGTCCTCGCCGTCGCCGGTGACGGGACGGAGTTGCGCGATCTCGGAAACGTCGCGATTCTTCCCGGACTGATCAATGCGCACACGCACCTGGAGCTCTCCTGGATGCGTGACGATCCGCCTCCGCGGGGCGATTACACGACCTGGGTGAGAGGACTCCTCGCCCGCCGACCGATCGTCGACGAGGGAGTCGCCGCCCAAGCCTGTGAGCGGGCGATCGCCGAGATGGTGGCGCGGGGTACAGCAGCCGTCGGTGATGTGAGCAACGGGGGTCACTCGGCGGCGATGCTCGCCCGCTCGCCGCTTCATGGGACGGTGTTTCTCGAAGTCTACGGCTTTCAGCCCGCGGAGGCGGAATCACGCATCGCCGCCGCGATCGCCAGACTCGAGACAATCGCGGCCGATGCCGCGGTCCGGGCAGCGACCGATCGGATCCGTCTGGCGCTCACCGGTCACGCGGTCCACACGACGTCGGCGCCCCTGCTTCGAGCGGTCGCCGGCCGCGCCGGGGCGACCGACGCTCGCCTTTCGATCCACGTCGCGGAGAGCGACGACGAGACCACGTTTCTCGCGGATGGCACCGGGCCCTTCCGCGCACTGCTCGAGGAGCGTGGAATGTTCGACGAGGACTGGAAGCCGCCCCGGCTGACCCCGGTCGAGTATCTCGGCCGGCTGGGTGTCCTATCCCCGCGACTCCTGGCGGTTCATGCAGTGCACCTGACCCACGAGGACCACTCCCGGCTGCAGTCTCGGGGAGTGACCGTGGTCACCTGCCCACGAAGCAATCGCTGGCTCGGGGTTGGGCGCTCGCCGGTGCCCCAGATCCTGCGGGAGGGAATTCCGGTCGCCCTGGGAACTGACTCGCTCGCGTCGACTCCAGACCTCGACATGTTCGGCGAGCTTGCGGCGCTGTGTCAGGAACACCCAGGGATCTCGCCGGCCGCAGCGTTGAGAATGGCGACGCTGAACGGCGCTACGGCACTCGACATCGACGATCGACTCGGCTCGATCGAACGCGGCAAGCTCGCCCGATTGATCGCCGTCCCACTCGGTGACCGCTCGGAGGAGCCCTTGGCGGTCCTCTGCAGCGGTCCGGAGAAGGTATTCTGGGTCGACGACGCGCCATTCGAAATCGTCGGCGCATGATCGGGTTCGAGGCGTTCCGGCGCTACGGCCGGATGGTCAAATTTTCGCACAGCGTGTTCGCGTTGCCGTTCGCGCTGGCCGGTGCGGTTCTCGCCTTTCGGACGAACGGCATCGAAGAGCGAAAGATCTTCTGGGTCATCGTGGCAATGGTGGGGGCCCGCAATGCGGGGATGGGTTTCAATCGGCTGGTGGACGCCCGTTTCGATGCCGCCAATCCACGAACTCGTTCACGCGAGATCCCAACCGGCCTCGTCGCTCCGCGACACGCCTGGGCCTTGACGCTCGCCTTGGCCGCGCTCTTCGTCCTGGCCAGCTTTCAATTGAATCGACTCTGCGGCCTGCTTTCACCGATCGCCCTGGCCCTGGTCTTCGGCTACTCCTACACGAAGCGATTCACCTGGATGAGCCACATGGTCCTGGGTCTCGTCCTGGCGCTGGCGCCAGTCGGGGCCTGGCTTGCGATCGAGGGGCGGTTCGCCGCCGTTCCGTTGTGGCTGGGCTTGGCCGTACTGCTCTGGGTCGCCGGTTTCGATCTTGTCTACGCCTGTCAGGACGAAGAGTTCGATCGTTCCGCGGGCTTGAGGTCGATTCCAGTTCGTTTCGGCGCCGGTGGTGCGCTCGCGCTGGCGCTCGCGCTCCACGCGCTCGCGCTCGTCGCGCTGGCGCTCGTGGGCGTCGTCGCGAAACTCCACCCGGTCTACTGGATCGGTTGGGCCACGATCGGCCTACTCATGGCGCGCCAACAGGCGCTCGTACGCCCCGGCGAGCTTTCGCGGGTCGACGTGGCCTTCTTCAACGTCAACGCCTGGATCGCCGTGATCTTCCTGGTCACGATCCTCGTCGCCGTCGCCTTCGAGCAGATCGTCGCCGATCCAGCCATCGTCGTCCAGTCGCAGCTTGAGGCCCGCCCAATCACGACCCCGACTGTTAGATTGGGTGCCTGATGACCCGCGACATGCCAAGGCGAAGCTTGATCGTCGCCATCACGGGTGCGAGCGGAGCGATCTACGCCGTTCGATTCCTCGAGGCCGCGCTGCGCGGGGGGCACTCGATCGATCTCGTCGTTTCCGAGTATGGCAAGCGGCTGTTGATCGAGGAGTGCGATCTCAACCTGAAGACGGTTGAGATCGAGCAGTGGTGCGCCCAGCGTTTCGGACCCGCACCGCGGCCCGGTCGAGTCCTGTTACATTCGGAGCGTGATCTGGGAGCGACGATCGCATCCGGGTCGCAACCCCGGGACGGAATGGTCGTGGTTCCGTGCTCGATGAAGACCCTCTCCGGAATCGCGCAGGGATCCGCATCCAATCTGATCGAGCGCGCCGCCGACGTCACGCTCAAGGAGCGGCGCCCCCTCGTTCTCGTTCCGCGCGAGACTCCGCTCAATCTGATTCAGCTCGAAAACCTGGTGCGCGTCGCGCGCGCGGGCGCGACGGTCGTGCCGGCGATGCCGGCTTTTTATCAGAAGCCGCAGTCGCTGGAGGATCTGGCGGATTTCATCGTTGGCCGAGTCTTCGCGATCCTCGGAATCCCCCACGAACTCTACCCGCGATGGAGCGGTTGACCGTCAGGCTCGGTCAGACACGGGTCCCCGGCAGACCCGAAGCGATTTCGAGTACCGCACGGGCGACGCGATCGACCGGAAGCCCCTCGAGTCTTTGCGCGCGGGCCCCGGAGGCGACCAACGCCCATCCGTTGGAGGCGTAGGGACCCCAGCGTTCCGGCCCGCACGAGCGCTCGGGAGCGTGCAGAGCCAGCGTCGGCGTGCCGAGCGCCGCCGCCAGATGCACGGGGCCCGTGCTCGATCCGACGACGAGTGACGCGCGGCGCAAGATCGCTCCGAGCAAGACCGGATCGCTGCCCCGATACACGCACCGTAGCGCGGGATCCCGCGCTGCGCGGAGTCGATCGTCGACCGCTTCGTCCTGCGGCCCGATCGACAAGAGCACGCCAATCCCGTCGGACTGGAGCCGCCCGGCGAGCGCGAGATGGTCGGCGATCGGCCATGCCGGACAGGACCCGCCGCTCCCGGGATGCAAGACGACGAACGACCCGACCAGCCCAAGCGCTTCGAGCACCCGCACCGCGTCCGCGTCGCGGCCGGCCGGAATCGTCAAGCCGAATTCGGGGTCGGCACTGTCGGCGCCGACGACGTGGGCGAAATCCATGGCGTATTCCGCCTCGTGACGCCCGCCACGGCGGCGCGACCCGACGACCGTTCGAGTGAAACAAGGCGAGAACCAACGCCGCCCTGTACCGACACGGATCGTGGTCCCCTCACGTACTGCCGCCCAAGCCGCGCGCGGCCCGCGCGAGATGAGGATCACGACGTCCGGAGCCTGGGCGGCGAGCGCTGCGCGAATCTCACCGGCATGGGCGATCGACCCCGCGCTGCCGACACCCTCCACGTCTTGAACTGCCGCCACGCACTCGACGAGCGGGACCAGCGGGCGACGAACGACCATGGCGAGGCGGGCGTCCGGATAGGCGCGCCGGATGGCGTTGACGGCCGGCAGCGTGACCATCAGATCCCCGAGTCGGTCGTCACGAACGATCGCGATCCGGCGAACGCCCTCGATCCGCGGTCCGGGAGTACGCACCTCGAACGGACGACGGACGACTTGGGTCAACCGGACGGAGGACACCATGTCGCGGCAGACTACAATACGCGAGTGCGCCCGACACTGATTCTCTTCGACGTCGATGGCACTCTCATCGACACGGCCGGCGCCGGACGGCGCGCGATGGAGCGGGCGTTCGTCGAGAGCTTCGGCACCGGCTCGCTCGCCTCCATGGCGCACCGTGTGCCTTTTGCCGGGCGCACCGACCCGTCGATCCTGAGAGAATTGGCTGCCGCGGCCGGCGTCCCGGCCGATCGCTTCGACGCCGAGCGCGAGGGAATCGTTTCGCGCTACCTGGACCACCTGCGACACGAGATGCAGCGTCCCGACCCCCGGCGAAAAATGATCCCGGGGGTCCGGATTCTCCTTGACGCGCTTGCCGATCGGCGGGAGCTCGGGGTTCGAGTTGGGCTGCTCACCGGCAACTTCGAGATCGGTGCCCGCTTGAAGCTCGAGGCGTTCGGTCTGAACGCCTACTTCGCCGGTGGCGGCTTTTCTTCGGACCACGCCGACCGGCGAGAGATCGCCCGGCTCGCGCGCCTCAGAATCGAAGCGCTCGAACGCATGACCTTCCCGGTCGAGCGCGTGGCCGTCGTCGGGGATACCGAGCACGACGTCGACTGTGCGCGCGCGAACGGCTTCCGCGCCGTGGCCGTCAACTCGGGCTGGGTGAGCCGCGACTGTCTCGATGCCGCCGCCCCGGACGCGCTGCTCGACGATTTCACCGACCTGTCAGGAGCGCTGGCGGCACTCGACGTGCCTTGATTGGCCGAGACCGGCGCGACGGCAGCCCTCGATGAGCAGATCGTCGAACATCGCCGCGGTCAAGCGGCCCGTCTGCGTGTTCTGTTGACTGGGGTGATAGGCGCCGAGGAGCGCGACGGCGGGCCCCTCGCGAAGTCGAACCACGACGCTGGCGCCGTGGCCGAATCTCGGTCGCGGCACGGGGATCGCGGAAGCGTCGATCTCGACCGCTCGCCGGAACAAGGCGTCCCAGGCGATCCGGCCCAGTGCGATCACCGCGCGCAGTTCGCGCAGCAATTCGAGCTCCCGGGCGAGAAACGGAGCGCAGCGCCGGAGCTCGTCCGGGTTCGGGCGATTGTCGGGCGGCGCGCAGCGCGCTGCCGCGGTGATGAACACGCCGCGCAATTCCTGGCCGTCATCCGCTGAGACCGCGGTTGGAAGACGCGCCAGCCCTGCTCGATGAAGCGCGGCGTACAGGAACTCTCCGGAGCGGTCGCCGGTGAACATCCGTCCGGTGCGGTTGGCCCCATGCGCACCGGGGGCCAGCCCGACGAGCGCCAGCCGCGCCTTAGGGTCGCCGAACCCTGGGACCGGCCGGCCCCAGTAAGTCCGCTCGCGGTAGGCTCGGCGTTTGACCTCGGCGACCTGACGACAGTGCTGGCGCAGCCGCACGCAGCGTTCGCAACGCAACAACTCGCCTTCGAGCTCCGCCCAGGAGTCGCTCAGCGGGATCGATCCGGGTTCGCAGCGGTCTTAGAGCTTGGCGAGGCACCGAGAAGCGCCACTTGACTCTCCCATCCGACGGCCAACTCGTCGCGGCCGTCGCCGTCCGAATCGCCGCTGGCGAGGTGCTCGATCGCCGGCCACTGCGCGTCGAATCGGACGGACCCGTCGTCGAGATCGAGGAGCAGCAATCGCGAATCCGATGTCGCCAGCGCCAGTTGCCGCCCCTCGCCGGCAAGGAACTTTCCCGTCACCGCCGACCGCACTCCGGACGGCAGTGCCGCGAACGCGCTCGACTCCGCATCGGCGACGAGGTAGCGGACGCCGGGTTGCTCGGTGCGCGAGAGCACGGAGAGCGCGGCATCGAGCCGAACCAAGCCCCGGGAGGGTTCGACCGCCACGATTTGCTGCGTGCCCTCCGCCGATTTCGTGACGATGACCGAAGACACCTCGCCGTTGATGCCCGCGACAGGTCGCAGGGGTTCCCCCGGCGCCTCGGCAGCCAGCAGTCCGGTGGTTGTGGCAACGAGCGTCCGATCTCCCCCGGGAACGACCGCAACGTCAAGCACCGGCGCGGTCGGATCCCACGTCTCGGGATCGGCGTCGG
>JANNRU010000467.1:0-7740 GCA_031401755.1 Acidobacteriota bacterium
CGCGATCTTCGCGATCGGCCTGGCCTTTGAGACGATCGGCGATCGCCAGCTCGCAAATTTCAGGAAGAATCCGAGCAACAAGAGCCGGGTGCTCGCGACTGGACTATGGCGCTACACGCGTCACCCTAATTATTTCGGTGACGCGCTGATCTGGTGGGCTTTCTGGCTGTTCGCGTTCGCGGCCGGGGGGGGTCTCGCGGCGATCTACAGCCCAGTGTTGATGACGTTCTTGCTTGTCCGGGTCTCGGGCGTTTCGCTTCTGGAGCAGAAACTCAGTCGCACGAGACCCGGATATGCGGACTACGTTCAGCGAACTTCGGCGTTCATCCCCTGGTTTCCAAGAACGGGGTGACGCGCGACCCGGTCAGCTTCCGCTCGGAGGGGCTGCGGTCTCAAGCTCCACTTCGATCGGTGCGCTCAAGGTCACGTTCGCCGGGGTGCCGGAGGCGAGCACGGCCGGCTCGCCAACCGCCTTGGCCGCGATTGCCGTTCCGATCGCGCCACCGACTACCGCCCCGACCGCCGTGCCCTTCCCTTTGTCCTTGCTGAGAATCCGTCCCAGAACGGCTCCACCGGCGACGCCGCCGCCGATCGCGGCCGCATCCTTCTTGGCCTGCTTCGCGCCCAACGCGACGTAGCCGATGTTGATCGGCATCTTTCCGCCGCCGACAAGTTCCAAGCGATCGAAGACCACGCTCAACTTGGCTTGGCCACCGATGCGGTCGGAACCGGTCACCTCGGTCACGCCGCCTTCCAACGTCGAGCCCGCCGGGATCGCGACCCAACCATCGGAGATGATGTCGTCGAGCACGCGCGCGCGGAAACGATCGCCGACCACGCTCGTGTCGCTCGACACCGTGTCGATCATCTCGAGCGCGATCGTCGTTCCTGTCGGCACGGCGACGCGGACCATCTTGGTCGCTTGCGCCACAGGACGCGACGGCGGCGAGACCCGGGGCGGCGTGGCTGAGTGACTCACCGGAATCGCGGACGACGTCGCGGCCGACGACGGTTTCGTCGTGGACTTCGGGGTCGTGTGTGCCATTCCGGTTTTCGGTGTCGCTGCGGGGGTCGGGATTACCGGCTCGGCTCGGCTTCGGCCCGACCCGCCTCGGCTTCACGCTCGGCCAACTCGCGCTCGCGCGCTTGAAGTGCCTGCTCGCGGGCTTGCAAATCGTCGGCTTCGGCCGCCGGCACGCTGCCATACGCGGGCTTGTCCGTCGCGGTCGTCGAGCCGGTGCCGCCGCCGCACGCAGCCGTGAGGAGGGCGAGGGTCGTGACGGAAACGGCGACTACCGTCCATGGGGATCGATTAATCATTTGTTCTCATTTCTCCAGTTCTGGGGTCCGCAAATGTGCGATGCAACGCGGATACCATATCAATTTGTTGGGATGTAGGGAGATCTTGCGTCAAAGTCCCGTCATCGTCCCCCACCGAGGACGCCCTTTGTCGACGTCGCGTCAGCGGCCGGGGGCGGAGACGTGCAGTGCGGTGTCGAGTCCTGCGCGGTCGATCGGGCCGAAGCCTGCAAGGCGCACACCGGCGAGCGCCGCGCTGCCCGACGGGGTATCAGCCAGACTCGAAACGGCAGCATCGAGCGTGGCGGCCCGCGCGGCGTCGACGCGCGTACCGATCGTGCAAAGCAGCGCCGCGGGAAGCGAGGGCGATCGCGCCACCACCTGAAGGCTCGCCGCAAACGGAAGGGATTCGAGCGCGGCCCCCTGGGCGCCATCGAGCAGGACCGCGACCGGCTCACCGTTCGCCGCTCGGCGCAACGCCGACAAGACTTGCCCGGAAGCCCTGAGCTTCACGGTATCCGGAATCTTGCCCCAGGCCCCCAGCGCCGCATGCCGGACGAAGCGCGGCGCATAGCCGGCGATGCTGACGAGCTCCAGGCCGCCGAGATCGGCCGGGGCGCGCACGCGATCACGACCCGCGACCAGTGTCCAGCTTTCGAGCGCGGATCCGCCTTTGGCGATCGCCGACAGCCTCGGCCTGAGGCCGAGGCGTGCGCCGTGCTCGACATAGAACGGCAGCGGAACGAGCGCGAACACCGAGTCGGAACGCTCGAGCCTGGCCAGGCCGCGCGCTTCGTCTTCGTGATACTCCGCGCGGAGCTCAAGCGCGGGCCATCCCGCCGCAACTGCAATCGCGCCGGCGAAGAGGTCCATGCTGTTTTGGGCCTCGGCGGTGTTTCCCGGGTAGCCCGGCGCACAGACCACAAGGGTCCGCTGCTCGCTTGCCGTCGACGCGCCGAAAGCGACTGCCGAGGCGCCGACTACCGACACGATTCGCAAGAGACCGCGCACTCGGCGACGATACCGCGGCGCACGATCTCCCGCCACGGACGGACGACGACGCTCAGTCCAACTCTTCCACGCTGCGCTCGAGCTGTTCGAGCGCGCGTCGAAGCTCGCGGTCGATCTTGTCGCGCTGCTGAGTCAGCCCGCGGATCACCGCGACCACTTCTTGTAGCTCGGTAAAGCTCGATTCGGGCTCGGCATCGACTCCACGCTGCTCCCGCGCCAACTCCAAATCTTCCTGGTACCTTGCGGCCGCCTCGCGATACTGTCGGGCGGCGTGCCGGGCGACACTTCGGGACGGCGCCGCAAGCTCTCGCTGCGACCGTTCGAGTTCATCCGCCGCGGCACCCGATTCCCGACGATCCGCGGCCGCGAGCGCTTCGAGTTCGAGTTGCTGTGCGTCCAATCGGCGCTCCGCGCGGGCCCTCGCGAGCAGTTCTAGGGCGGCGAGCCGATCGAGCTCGGCCGTCGCGGCCTGCGACTCGATTCGCTCCCCATCGTTCGCGGGTGCAGCGATCGGAAACGCCAGCAGACCGGCGAGCGCGGCAACGAGCAAGCCCCAGCGGACTGGCCGAGAGAGACCAGCCGTTCGATTCTCTTTCGTGATCCTCAACATGCGTTCCTCCAGGCCGCGGAAGTCACCGGCCCCGCTCGCCAGGGCGGGAATGCGTCTTCCGGTACCGGCCAAAAATTCGAGCGTTTTCAACAGTCCCTCGGCATAGTCGCGACCTTGGCCCGGCCGCCATTCCAGAACCCAAGCATCGCAACAGATCTCCTCCGCGTGTCGCAGTGATCGACGCGCCCAGAACACGAGCGGGTGCCACCAGAACAGGATCGCTACGGCCAGTTCGAGCAGCCGCACCCACGGATCGTTGCGGCGCACGTGGGCCAGTTCGTGAAGCAGCAACGCGTCCCGCTGCGCGGGCGTCAACCGGGTCAGTAACTCTCGCGGAAACAGGATCTCAAAGCCGCGCCTGCGCCAGCGGAGCATTGGCGGCACACGAAGATCGACGACTTGAAGGGGCGGCGCCCGGCGGAGCCCCGCTTGCCTGGCGAGGGCCGAAAGCGTCGAAACGAGTTCGGGGGGCGCGGGTCGGGCCCACCGCGCGGCGCGCGCGAATCGGCGCGAGCGCGCAAAAGCGAGCGCTCCTGCTGTGGCGATCCCAGCGATCCAGACGAGTTGGAGCCATGAGCCGATCGGGCGGCCGGGCGCGATCACGGCGGTGTCGGTGCCGCTGGCGAGCACGGCGTTCGGAACCTCGGCGGTCGGAAGGAGAGCGATCTCGACGATCGGCGGTGTCATCAGGTCGAGTAAGACGAGGACCCACAAGACGTGAAGTGTCGCGGGGCGCCGCAGGCGTAGTCCGATCCCGGCCACGATGAGCGCGAGAATCGTCGCGGTGGCCGCGTTGGTCAAAAAGACGGTGGCGAGAGCACCCATGGCTTCCTTAACGCCGGCGCCTACCCGGACGCCGACCTTCGACCAGTTCCCTCAGCGCCGCCAGCTCGTTCGCGGTGAGCGGGGCCGCATCGACGAGGTGGGTCAGGAGCGGAGCCAACGAACCGTCGCACAGATCTCGCGCGGTCTCGCGCAGGCGCAGCGAGAGCAGCGCCGCGCGATCGACCGTGGCGGTAAATAGGTGCGCCCGATCGCCGGCGTCCTTGCGAACGTAGTCCTTCCCCTCCAGGCGTTCTAGTAGTTTTTGAACGGTGGCGTAGTGGGCGGTGCCACCCTCGGGGTAGAGCCGGTCGGTCAGGGTCCGGATCGTCGAGGATCCGAGTTCCCAAAGCACCTTGAGCACTTCGAGCTCGGTGGGACTGACGTCGCGGCGCGGGACGGTCACAAGGCCTCCTCAGTCACGGCGTCTGAGAATCTACGACGACTTGTCTGAGATGTCAACCTGATCTGTGTTCGAGCCTTTCGGACCGGGTCTCGCCCCCCAGGGTCGAGGTCACCGATCGGCCTGGGGTCAGGAGAGCTTCTTCAATGCGGCCTTGGCCTCCTTGTGATCCTGCTGCAGCTGCAACGCCGCCTCGTAGGCACGCCGCGCCCGGAGCTTGTCTCCTTTTTTCTCGTAGACCATTCCCAGGCGGTAGTGCGCCCAGGCCGGCGTCGGATTCCCGCTGGCGGTCACGTTGGCGATGTAGATCGTCAGGCACTGCTCGGCACGGTCCAGGTTCGTTCCCGAGAGGACGCCCGTTCGTCCGATCTGGTAGTAAGCGGGCCACTCCGCCTCGTCGGCCCGCACCAGCGCCTCGAAGGTTTCGAAAGCGCGATCGTAGTTCTCACGGGCCTGGTAGAAGTAGCCGAGCGCGTACCGCGTCGGCTTGTCGCCGGGCGTGACCTGCATGGCGGCGAGATACTCGTGCTCGGCCTGATCGAACTCCTTCGCCTCTTCGTGCACGCGCGCCATCAGGCGATGCCCCCGCGCCGCGTCCCGTTTCAAGACTTCGGCGGCCTGCGCCTTCGCCTTCTCGATGCTACCGCCCAGAATCCCCGGTGCCATCAGGTAAAACCGCATCAGGTCGGTCCTGGCATCGAGGCTGTTCGGATCCAGTTCCACGGCCGTTTCGAACTCGTCCTTGATCGACCCGGCGAGAAAAGGCTTTTTCAACGCGCTCGCGCGGAAGGCCTTTTCGCCCAGCGCTCGTCCGAGCCAGAGATGGTAGTCAGAGTTACTCGGCGCACCGGCAGTCGCCTGCTCGAGTCGGCGGATCGCCTCGTCGAAGTCTTCTGTCGCGATCGCGATCCGACCGAGATAGTAGTCGCCGACGACACGCTCTGCGCCGTCTCCCGCCGTCGCTTGGAAGAACTTCTTGGCCTCGGCGTACTGTCCCGTTTCAAAGAGTCGAACTCCATCCGCGATCGAGGCCACAGCGTTCGCCCGATCGAATGCACCGATCAGGGCGATCAACGCCACGCAGATTCGTGCCCGGACGCTTGCTCGTACTCGTGAGTCGCTCATGCGATCCTCCAGTCGGTGGGGGTCATCATCTCATTTCCAAACTCCGCCGACGATGAAGCCCCGTTCTTCAAAGGCGCCGACGGCCCGGGGGCCGACAAGCCATTCGACGACGCGGCGGGAGCGGGCGACCTGCGGGCGATCTCGGAGCGCGGCGATCGCGTAGGAGATTCGCGGGAGGTCGGCTTCGGGTACCGTGTAGGCGACCCGGATGCGTCGGGAGCCCTTGGCTTCGGTGGCGTAGACGATTCCCGCCTCGACCCCACCGGACTCGACCGCGACGAGCGCCGCGCGCACATCGATACCGGGAACGATCCGTTCGCGCACTCCTTCCCAGACCCCGGAGCGCTCGAGCCAGAGCTTGGCGTAGCGTCCGGCCGGAACGGTCTCCGGCTGCGCCAGCGCCAGGCGACGGAGCGCGGGCGCGAGCAGGTCCGCCGCCTGGGCGATCTGCAACTCGCTGTCCGACGGGACCACGACGACTAGTCGATTGGAAAGAAACGAAAGTCGTGAGTCGGTGTCGACGAGTCCGTCCTGAACCAAGCGGTCCATCCACTCCTCGTCGGCCGAGACGAACAGATCGGCCCGGCGAGCAGCTTGGATCTGTCGTGCGAGATCGCTCGACGCTCCGAAGTTGAAGGTGATGCGCAGTCCCTCGTCGCGCTCGATCGCGGGCGCGAGCTGCTCCAACGCCCCGCGAAGACTCGTTGCCGCGTAGATGACGACCGTGTCAGGTTCGGGCGACGTGAATCCGCACCCCCCGGTGCCGAGCGTCAACGACGCGACGAGGACTGACGCCAACGCGCGCAACTCAGACCCAGTCGACCGTCGAACAAACGAGAGTCTGCGCATCAGCCGGAACGGAAATTACCAAACTTCAATTCCACGCCGAAATCCTGTTGTTTGAGCAGTGCCATGACCGATTGAAGCTCGTCACGCGACGGGGAGCTGATCCGGATCTGTTCGTCCTGGATCGCCGCCTGGACCTTTTTCAGTTTTCGCTCTTTTAGAAAAGCGGTGATCGCTCGCGCGGCCTCCTTCGAGATGCCCTGGGCCAGCTCGATCTCCTGGCGGACCGAAGCGCCGGTGGCCGGCTTGATCTCGCCGACCTTCAGGTTCTTGAGCGGCACCCCGCGCTTGGCCAGCTTCAGCATCAGCAGCTCGCTCATCGCGGCGAGTTTCTGCTCGTTGGGCCCGCTGAGCACGAGCTTCCCTTCCGCCCGCGCAAAGTCGATCTTGGCCACGACGTTCTTGAAGTCGAAGCGCTGCGAGATCTCCTTACTGGCCTGGTTCACGGCGTTGTCGACTTCCTGAAGATCGCATCCGCTCGTGATGTCGAAGGACTGTTGGTTCGCCATGTCGCCCACCCCGTCGCGCGCCCGGCCGGCGCGTCGCGACGAGTATAAACCAAACGCCATTCCCTCAAAGAAGAGCGCAGCGTTGTAACCGAACGGCGTTGACGGTAGTCTTCTGCGCCCATGGGTCTTCCGCGCACCGATCGCCTGGATCTCTATTTCCGCGCCGTCGTGCGCCACCGCCGCTGGATTCTGGCCTTCTATGCCGCGCTTTTCCCGCTGGCGGTCTTCCTATGCCTCGGCGTGCCGCACGACAACTCGATCGAGCGGCTGGTGGTCAAGAGCGACACCGACTACTCGAACACGCTCGCCTTTCGCGATCTCTTTCCGGAGCGCCAACGCGCATTTGTGCTCGTCGAGGCGGACGACCCGTTCGACCCGGCGGTCCTCCGGCGCGTCGACGAGATTGAAACGCAGATCGGATCGATCGCCGGCGTTTCAGCCTATTCGGGCTGGCGATTGTTTCGCGAGTCGCGCGCCCTTCCCGCCGCTTCAGCCGACGCAGCGGCCGCATTCCGGGCGTTCTCTGCGGGCACCGATCTCCTGCGCCGCCAGGGCCTCGTCGGCCCGACGCATCTAGGGTTGGCGCTCGAGCTCGATGCCGCGAGGCCCGACGAGCGCGACCGCGCCCTCGCCGCGATCGACGCGACGCTGGCGCCGCACTTCGACTCACCAGCGCCCTTCACCGCGGTGCGACGGATCGGCGGGCCTTGGGTTGACGCCCATCTCGAGCAGGCGACCGGGGAGGCGAGCCTGCGCTACTTCCCGCTGTTCGGCCTGTTCGTGATCGTGCTGAACGTGACGCTCTATCGCTCGTGGCGCACGCTCGCCGTGTTCCTGATCACGCTGGCCGAAGTCGTCGCGATCTGTGTCGCGCTCGCCCGGCCTGCTGGATTCTCGTTCAGTATCGTTTCGTCCCTCGTGCCGCTGACCGTCCTCGTCACCTGCACGGCGGCGCTGGTCTACCTCCAATCGCGCTTCGTCGACAAACCAGCTCGCATCCCGCTCGAGGAGCACCGCATCTTCGCGCTGCGGAACAAGTTCTTGCCGACGACCGCATCGATCTTCGCCGCCGCGGTCGGCTTCGCCGCGCTCGCCGTCTCGAAAATCCGTCCGAT
>JANNRU010000468.1:0-3746 GCA_031401755.1 Acidobacteriota bacterium
CGCAGCAGGGCCACCGCGTGGGGGTGTTCGAGCGCGAACGCTTCCCGCGCTTCCATATCGGCGAGTCCCTGATACCGGAAACCTACTGGATCCTTGACCGATTAGGGATGCTGGACAAGATGCGCCGCAGCCCGTTCGTCAAGAAGTACAGCGTGCAGTTCGTCAACTCGACCGGCAAGCAATCGGCGCCGTTCTACTTCCACGACAACAAGCCGCACGAGTGCTCGCAGACCTGGCAGGTCGTTCGCAGCGAGTTCGACCAAATGATGCTCGAAAACGCCCGCGAGCGCGGTGTCGAGGCCCACGAGGGCGTTCACGTCCTGGACACGGCGTTCGATGGCGAACGGGCGGTCGGGGTCCTCATCCGCGACACTGCGGGAAACCGCCGCGAAGTCCAGGCCAAGGTCGTGGTCGATGCCAGCGGCCAGGCCGCACTGCTGCAGCACCGGCGCAAACTGCGCATCTGGGACCCGGTCCTGAACAAGGGCGCGATCTGGACCTACTGGCAGGGAGCCTACCGCGATACGGGCCGAGACGAAGGCGCGACAATGGTTCTCCAAACGGCCGACCGACAGGGTTGGTTCTGGTACATCCCGCTGCACGACAACATCGTCAGCGTTGGCATCGTCTCGCCGTTCGACTCCCTGATGCGGTCGACGAACGGTCACCCGCGGACCTATCAGGAGCAGATCGACCGCTGCCCGGCGATCAAGGAGCGCATCGGCTCGGCCAAGCGTGTGGCCGGCCACTACGCGACCCGCGACTACTCGTACCGCTCGACCGAGGTCGCCGGTGATGGCTGGGTCCTGACCGGCGACGCGTTCGGCTTCCTCGATCCGCTCTACTCCTCGGGCGTCCTGCTCGCGCTCAAGTCGGGTCAGCTCGCCGCGGACGCGATTCACGACGGTTTGGCGAGCGGCGACACCAGCGGCGCCCAACTCGGCCGCTGGGGCGACGAATTCAATCGGGGCGTGGACCGAATGCGCCGGCTCGTTTGCGAGTACTACGCCGGCTTCAGTTTTGGCGCGTTCGTGCGCAAGTACCCGCAACTCCGCGGGACCGTGACCGATCTACTGATCGGCGACCTGTTCGACGAGCGGGTGGACTCGGTCTGGGCGCCGATGGAGGCGATGTACGCCAACGGGCGACCGCCGATTCCCGAGTGGCGCGAGGGGCCGACGCTGGAACGCGCGTCGCACAAAACCAACAGTTACTGCTGGACGGTGGGGACGACTCTGAGGGGGCAAGCCTAGGGGCCTTCCCACGGCACTCGGCGTCGGCGGCCCCGGGTAGCTAGCAGCCGCGGGTCACCGCCGCGCGGCTGGCGACCGTTCGAAAACCGCGGTAGCCTGCGCGCCATGAGTAAGATCAACGCCTTGCTGAGCTGCCTCGCACTCCTTCTCGTCGTCTCGGGCCCGCTCGCCGCCGGCGAGCCGATTCCGGCGCCTGCCGACGTCGCCGCACCTCCCAAGGATGCTGCGGTCACCGCTTCGGGCCTGGCCAGCAAGGTGCTCCAGAAGGGCACCGGGACACAACACCCGGCCGCGACCGATACGGTCGAAGTCCACTACACCGGCTGGACCACGGACGGCAAGATGTTCGATAGTTCGGTCGTTCGCGACAAGACGGCATCGTTCGGCTTGACACAAGTCATCGCGGGTTGGACCGAAGGCGTGCAACTGATGGTCAAGGGCGAAAAGCGCCGCTTCTGGATCCCGGAGAAGCTCGCCTACGGCGGCCGTCCGGGACGACCGGCAGGCATGCTCGTATTTGACGTCGAGTTGATCGGCATCGTCGCGCCGAAGCCTGACTGAGCGCCAGCGGGTTGCACCACGTGCGCGCTCCAACAAGATTAATCGCTCTCGTCGCGCTCGCCTCCGCCCTGATCCCGGTGCAGGCTGCCGACTGGCCGGAGTGGCGCGGGACCGGTCGGACCGGTGTCTGGAACGAACCGGGTGCGATCGCGAGATTTCCGGCCCCGGTCCTCGAGCCGACTTGGAAGGTGGCGATCCACGGCGGCTACGCCGGTCCCGCCGTCGCCACCGGACGCGTTTTCGTCTCCGACTTCATCGCCGGTGAAGGAACGAAGGGGACAGAACGCGTCCTCGCGCTCGACGAGCGCACGGGGAAAGAGCTATGGGTTCGCAGTTGGCCGGCGGACTACGCCGGGACGCAACCGACATGGGCCACCGGACCGCGCGCAACCCCGACAGTCGAGGGTGACAGCGTCTGGATTCTCGGCGCGGCCGGCCGGCTTTCTTGCCTGGACGTCGCCACCGGGGCCGTGCGCTGGGAAAAGGAGTTCGTGCGCGACTTCCGCGCCAAGGCTCCGGCGTGGGGGTTTTCGGGAGCGCCGCTCGTCGATGGGACACGGTTGATCGCGATCGTCGGCGGTGCGGATGGGGCGGCTGTGGTCGCCTTCGACAAGCGCACCGGCGCCGAGGTGTGGCGCGCGCTGTCGGCCGAAGATCCTGGATACAACGCGCCGATGATCATCGATGCGGGAGGACGGCGGCAACTCGTGATTTGGCTGCCGCAGGCGCTTTACGCGCTCGACCCGGCCAACGGACGCCAACTCTGGCAGCAACCGTTCGCGGTCAACATGGGCATGACTGTCGCGTCGCCGGCCTTCAGCGACGGCCGTCTGATCGTATCGTCGTTCTTCAACGGCTCGCTGATGATGGAGCTTGCGGCCGGAGCACCGACCGCGCGCCGGCTCTGGCAGGGCACGAGTGAAAGCGAAGTCGACACCGATGGTCTGCATGCCCTGATCTCGACCCCGATTCTTGCGGGCGACACGTTGTTCGGGATCTGCAGCTACGGGCAGCTGCGCGCACTCGACGCCAAGACCGGACGCCGCCTGTGGGAATCGGGCGACCTGACCAAGGAAAAAGCGCGTTGGTCCACCGCGTTCTTCGTCAAGCGCGGCGAACGCTGGATCGCCAACAACGATCGTGGCGAGCTCGTACTCTTCGAACTGTCGCGCGAGCGCTATCGCGAGCTGTCCCGAGCGAAGCTGATCGAGCCGACCTCGCCCGGCGGTGGACGTCGCGAGTTCGAAGCGGTGCACTGGTCGCATCCGGCCTACGCCAACGGACACGTCGTGGTGCGGAACGATCGGGAGATCCGACGCGTAGCGCTTCCGGTCGAGGTCGCGGCGGCGGAACTAGCCCGGTAGTCGGCCTCGACCGCCGGCCGCAGTCGATCGGTCGGGGCGATACCCGGAACCAGGAGCGTTGCGCGAGACCTTCTTCGTCCCCTTGTTCAAACCCAAGGCTTGCGCATGGACGAACTCGCCACGGAATCGCTTTCCCGCATCCTGCCGGCGCCGCAGGATCGCCTCGTTGGGGGGCCGCGAACGGATCAAGGCATCGCAGCCCTCGCCGATCAGATCCTGCCGCCCAGCGCGGCGTAGCGCCTCGCGAACTTCGAACCAGTTCTCGGGCTTGAAGAACTGCATCAAGGCGCGCTGGAGCTTGCGGTCCTGCAGTCGCTTGGCCACGTAGACCGGTTTCCTCGTGAACGGGTCGATTCCGGTGTGGTACATCGCGGTGGCGACGTCGAATGGCGCGGGGATGAAATCCTGCACCTGGTCTGGCCGGTAACCGTTTCGCTTCAAGAACACGGCCAGATCGATCATCGCGTCGAGGTCGCTGCCCGGGTGGCTGGCGATGAAGTAGGGCACGAGGTACTGCTCCTTGCCCGCGCGAGCCGACTCCTTCTGGAAAGCCTCGGCAAAGCCCTCG
>JANNRU010000469.1:0-7188 GCA_031401755.1 Acidobacteriota bacterium
TGATCCGAGCCCCGATCTTCCACGTCAACGGCGATGATCCAGAGAGCGCGGTACGCGTCGTCCGACTTGCGCTCGAATTCCGCCAGACTTTCGAGCGTGACGTGATCATCGATCTTGTTTGTTACAGGCGTTGGGGCCACAACGAGGCCGACGATCCGTCCTACACCCATCCAATCCTCTACGAACGAATCCAGAAGCAGCGATCGGTACGCAAACTCTACACCGAGCGGTTGATTCGGAGTGGCAAGTTCGACGTGGAGACCGCCGAACGAGCGCTAGAAGATTTCCGGAACCGCCTGTCGGAGGTTCATGAAGCCGTGCGCGGGGCGCCCGCCGAGCCGGGCGGCTCCAGACCCGCGGGCGAGAATCTTGCTGAGAACACCGAAGGACCGGCAACCGCCGTGGACCGCTCGACGATCAACCGGGTGCTCGACGGACTGGACCGAATTCCGGAAGGCTTCGAGATCCACCCAAAGCTCGCGCGACAACTCGCGCGGCGACGCGAGCACGTCGCCGAAGGCCAAATCGACTGGGCCCTGGCGGAAGCGTTGGCCTTCGGCACGCTCGTGCTTCAAGGGGTTCCGGTCCGTCTGAGCGGCGAAGACAGTGGGCGGGGCACCTTCAGTCAGCGACACTCGATCCTCTACGACCATGAAAGCGGGGCGGCGTGGGTGCCGTTGGACCACCTGGCCGAAGGCCAAGCTCCGTTTCATGTCCACGACAGCATGCTCTCCGAATTCGCGGTGCTGGGATTCGAGTACGGCTACAGCGTCGGGCGTCCCGAAGCACTGGTGCTCTGGGAGGCCCAGTTCGGCGACTTCGTCAACGGCGCACAGGTGATCATCGATCAATTCCTGACCAGCGCCGAGGAAAAGTGGGCCCAGCGCAGTGGGCTGGTGCTGCTCCTGCCCCACGGCTACGAAGGCCAGGGGCCCGAGCACAGCAGTGCACGGGTCGAGCGGTTCCTTCAACTCGCCGCGCGGGACAATATCCGCGTCGCCGAACCGAGCACGCCGGCCCAGTACTTCCACCTTCTCCGACTGCAAGCCTTGGGGGCGCGAAAAAAACCGCTGATCGTCTTGACGCCGAAGAGCCTGCTGCGCCATCGAGCCTGCGTTTCGAACCCTGACGAGTTGACCGAGGGGCGATTCGACCCCGTCCTTGCGGAGAGCCCTCACGTCGGATCGAGGGTCGACCGCGTGCTGTTCTGCTGCGGAAAGATCTACTACGATCTCGCGGCCCGACGAGAAGAGACGCAGTCGCCGCCGATCGCGATCCATCGCATCGAGCGACTCTATCCGTTTCCGGCGGAGGAGATCGGCCGCCTTCTCGCACGACACGAGGCGACCCAGGACATCGTCTGGGTCCAGGAAGAGCCGGCAAACATGGGAGCCTGGAGCTCGGTCGCCGAAGTCATGACGGAATTTCTGCGCGCCGGGCAAAGTCTGCGCTACGTGGGTCGGGCGCGCGCGGCGAGCCCGGCAACGGGATCGGCCCGCCGTCATGCGGCCGAGCAGGAGGCGATTATTGCTGCAGCCCTGGCGCCGGCGGCGATCGAGCCCGCGGACGGAATTCGTGCCGTCACGCCCGGGAGAGTCCAGTGCCCCCCCTGACCGGCGCATGGCGAGCAGGCTTCGACGAGTTCGTCGCCCGCCACCTGGAGCCGACGCGATCGCGGCTCGTCCCGGAGATCGTCAACGATGAAACGCGGGATCTGGTTGGGTTATGGGAAGCGCTCGAGGCTCGATTCGGCGATCCCCAAGAGCCACCGTTCTGGGCCGTCTCATGGCGGGGCAGTCACGCGTTGGCACGCTACCTACTCGACAATCCCCGGATCGTTCGCGGCCGGATGGTCGTCGACCCCGGATCGTGAACCGGACTGGCCGCCATCGCCGCAAGTCGCGCCGGAGCTTCGCGGGTCTTGGCCCACGACATCGATCTTGTCGCAGCGTGGATCGCCGAGCGCCACGCACGAATCAACGACGCCCCGATCGAAGCCGAAACCCGCGACCGACTCGCGCAGGACCCTGCCGATCTCGAATTCGATGTCGTGCGGGTCGGCGACCTGTTCTACTCGTCGGAATTGGCCGGGAGACTGACGGGCTGGCTGCAGCGCGCCCGAACTCAGGGCGCGACGGTCCTGTCGCCATCGGGCCGCTCAACTCGATGTGGAATCGCCCCTGCCGAGCGCATCGCGGAGTTTCTCGGCGAGACTCGTTCCGAAGGGCGAGGAAGGCTCGGAGGCCGGTGCCTCTCGTGAGGGCGCGGAGTCGCGGCGTGGAGGGCGTTCGCGACTGTCTGGACGGTTCCGGGACGACGCTCGCTCGCGAGGCGTCGCCACATCTTGTCGCTCGACACTCACACCCTTACGCGCTAACCGAATCCGCCGCCTCGACTCTTCGATCTCGAGCACGCGTACCTCGACCTCTTGGCCGATCGGAAACGCCGAGATTAGATCCTGGCGCGGGTCGAGCCCGGTGAACTCGCGTGGCATGAGGCCCACCTGACCGGGCGCGAGCCAAACGAAGACCCCATAGCGCTCCAAACGTTGGACGCGCCCGACGAGCTCGATTCCGGGGGCGATGTCGGCCACCGGCGATAGACCGGGCAGCGTCAACGAAATACGCCGCTGGGCCTCCTCGACGCGGAGGACGTACCAATCCCGCATCGCTCCCGGGACAAATTCTTCCTCCCAACGCGCCGCCGTCGGGGGCATCTCGCTTGCCGGGGCCAGAGCCTCGACTCCCGGCGCCAACTCGACGAAGACTCCAAAATCCACCACACGCGCCACCGCTCCTGGGTAGACTTGGCCTGGAAGATAGCGTTCCGCGATGCCGGACCACGGATCCTCCTGAGCCTGTCGCATGCTCAACGAGATGCGTCCGCGCTCGGCGTCGACCTTGAGCACCTTGACCCGGACAGTCGTGCCGGATTCGACGATGTCGCTCGCACGAGGCACACGCCCGTGAGCCATTTCCGAAAGGTGGACGAGCCCCATCACACCGGCACCTAGATCGACGAACGCTCCGAACTCCACGACGCTCGAGATTCGACCCTGCGTCACCGCGCCCTCGATCAACGTGGCCCGGACTGCCTTCGCCGACTCCTCGCGCTCCTCCTCGATCAGAGCCCGTCGCGAGACGACAACCTCTTCGCCACCGCGTCGCGCTTGGATCACACGGAAGGAGTAGACCTGGCCGAGGTGTCGCTCGGGTTGATCTTCCCGTTGCGTGTCGATCTGCGAATGAGGGCAGAATCCTCGCGCGCGGCCGACCTGGACCTCGTAGCCACCCTTAATCACTCCGACGACTTTTCCGGTCACGGAGCGCTTGGTTCGCCACGCGCGCAACATTGCTGGATTACTCGGAGCGGTCCGCTTCGGTGGCGCGTTGGAGGATTCTTCGTCGGGGCTCGGAGCACTCGCCGGCGCCTCCGCGCTCGGCGCGACTTCGGACTGTGCGGAGCCGAGCTCGCCGGTCGAGGCCTCCTGGTCGGTCGCGGAATCCGGGTCGGGGGAAACGGGTTGATCGTTCGCAGTCGTTTCGTCGTTCAACGGAGTCCCTCCCCGATCGACCGTTCGGACGGCTGTGCGTCGCGTCGGTCCCGGGTTCCCGAGCGGAGGCCATTGTGCCACATTTTTACTCTCAGGGAACAGCCTCGAATCGGTTTGTGCCAATGTGCAAAAATGCAGTCGATGCCCGCTCGCAAACCAGGGGATTCGGCGGCGGACCCCCGGGCCTGCGGCCCGAGAGTTCGCTCCGGATTCGGCGATGGACGGTAGGTCGCTCGCGCGCGATCTGGCGGCATCCGGTTTTCGGGGACGCATGGAGACCGACGGCAGTCTCGCTCCCCTGACGACTTGGAAGATTGGTGGTCCCGTTGACCTCCTGGCCACCCCCTCCGACCGGGATGACGTCCGGGTCGCGCTCCTCTGGGCCCGGGCACGCGGGGTGCCGTGGCGCGTGCTCGGCAATGGGTCGAATCTCTTGATTCGCGACTCAGGGGTTCGCGGCCTTGTCCTGCGCTCGAAACGTGCGCTCGACGAGATCCGGTTCGACGGGTGCTCGGTCGAAGTCGGAGCCGGGGCTTCGTTCCCCGCACTGGCCCACGAGGCGGCCAACCGCGGCCTCGGCGGGATCGAGTTCGGCGCGGGCATCCCCGGTACGGTCGGCGGAGCGATCGTCATGAACGCCGGCTGGCACGAGCACGAGATCCGTGGTGTGCTCGAGGCGGTCGAAACGCTGGACCCTCACGGCGTGACGCGGGTGATCGAACGAGAAGCCTGCGCCATGGACTATCGGCAGAGCCGGTTCCGCGCTTCGGGCGAGTTCATCCTCGGGGCCCGTCTACGGCTGCTCTCCGACAGCCGGGCCGCCGTCCGGGCCCGCATCGCCGAATACGCGGAGCACCGACGAGCGACGCAGCCCACCGAGTTGCCCTCGTGCGGATCGGTGTTCCTCAAACCCGCAGGCGATTTCGCCGGACGCTTGATCGAAGCCGCAGAGCTAAAGGGTGCGCGCATCGGCGACATCGAGGTCTCGCCCAAGCACGCGAACTTCTTCGTTAACCACGGAAGCGCTACCGCATCGCAGACACTGGAACTCGTCGAACGCGTGGAGCGCACTGTGGCCGAGCGATTCGGTGTGCAACTCGTCCGCGAGTTCGAGCTCTGGTGACCCCGCGACGCCGGTCAGTGGGGCACGCCGGGCCCGTCGTCCCGCGGGGCGCCGTCGACCAGGGAGCTTAGGCGCTCGAACAGCGAAAGGCGCGCCGGTTCACCGAGCGTGACGATGTCCACGGATTCGCTGAACAGACCTGCGAACAGCGCCCGCTTGTCCTCGACCGTCTGCCGAATGCGCTCCTCGACGCTTTCCTGGGTGACGAAATGGAGAACCCGAACCACTCGCCGCTGCCCCATCCGATGAACCCGGGCGTTGCGTTGCTCCAGTGTGGCTGGATTCCACGCCGTCTCCAGGTGCACGACAATCGACGCCGCGTCTTGCAGGTTCAGCCCCAGCCCGCCCGCGTCGGTGGAAAACAGGACCCGACAAGAAGGATCGGTGCGGAATTCTCGGAGCACGCGCTCCCGCGCACGCGAATTCAGGCCCCCATGAAAATGCTCTGCCCGAAAACCACGAGACGCCAGACCCTCCCGGGCCACGAATGCGGCTAGCCGCAGCATTCGCTCCCATTGGCTGAACACGACCACCTTCTGCTCCGGCGACTCATCGAGCAAGTCGTCCAGAACGCGAGCGAACTCTTCCAGCTTCGGCGAGCCGAGGGATCGCAGTTCCGCGGGCGTCGCTGGCGCCGGATCGGCGAGTCGGACCTCGAAGCGCTCGTAGCGATACTGCGCCAGTGAATTGCAAAGGATTCGCATCGACGTCAACGCCTGTAGCAACGCGCGAATTTCCCCGGAACCCAACTGGCCACCGCGCCCGCAGATCCGCGCGACGATCGCCGCCTGTCGGCAATATGGCAAGCGCTGCGCCGCGGTCATGCCGGTCCAGAACGTGTGCTCCGTCCGCTCGGGCAGCTGGTCGAGCACCGTTTCGCGCTCGCGACGCAGAAGGATCCCCCCGAGCCGCCGCCGCAGCGAGCCCAACCCCTCGTAGGCCACGATCCGCCCATTGGAATCGGGAACCGCATGGGCTGGAACGAGCCGCCAACGCGGTCCAAGAACGCGCGGATGTAGAAATTCGACCAGCGAATGCAGTTCGAGCAGCCGATTCTCGAGGGGCGTTCCCGTCAGGACGAACGCGAAGGGACTTTGCAGATCTTTCACCGCGCGGGCCGTACGCGTCGTCCAGTTCTTGATTCGTTGGGCCTCGTCGAGGATCACCAGTTCCGGACGGCTCTGCTGGATCAGGGGAAGATCGCGCAGCACCAATTCGTAGTTGACGATCCGAAAACCCTCGCGCCACGTCGACCAACCGGCTTGACGAGTGGCCGGGCTCCCTTCGATGACCTCTGCTGGCTCGCCGATCGCTTTCTCGAGCTCTCCGGCCCACTGGGGCTTGAGCGAAGCTGGGCAGACTACGAGAACCCGGCGTGCATCGCAGACGCGGCGCAGCAGCCAGGCCGCCGCGATCGCCTGCACCGTCTTTCCCAGCCCCATGTCGTCGGCGAGGAATCCGCGGCCCCGCAGCGCCAGGAAACGAACACCCTCCGCCTGGAATGGATGAAGTCGCAGCCGCAGTACGACGTCGAGTTCGCGCCAGACCGCTGGATCCGCCAGGCGCCGAGCGCGATCGGACGAGCGCTCCGCCTCCTGGGCCGCCTGCGCCAGCCATGCATCCGCGCCCGGGTCGAGATCGAACTCCAACTGGTCTTGGGCCGCGGCATGGCCGGCGGCCTCGATGGCGCTGCGAACCCAAACGGAAGGGGCAACCTCGATGGGCGCGGGCCGCAGCCACCCCGAATCGTCGAAGTATTGGTAGAGCGTCGCAGGCAGCACGCCTCCGGGACCGTCGGCGCGCAATTCTGCGAGAGCCTCGGGGATCCGATCGATCCAGACCCGCGGTCGACGCCAGACCGAGAGTAGATTGTCCGGGGGGCGGAGATCGTCCCGGCGATGTCGCACTCGCCAACTGCGAACGCGCTCGACATGAATACAGGTTTCGATCTCGGCGTGGGCGAACTCCTCGCAACTACAATGCGCTAGCGTCGCGTCGGGTCCGCGAAGCGTCACCGCCTCAGTCACACTTCCATTTCGCGGCTCGACCAAATAACGCAGCGGTCCGCGTGGATCGCTCGCTGGCCGGACGATTGCGCGCTCGCGTCTCGCCCGCGCGCGACGCAAAGCGGTTTCTTCTTCGGCCGCACGGGCCAACCGTTCGTCTCGTAGGAGGATCGGCTCTCGTCCTCCAAGTACCACGTATCCCGTGGCTACAGTCCCCGGCCGAACGATTCGCCCCCGGCCAGTTGCAAGTCTGCCGCGGGGGGGCCGGCTGGGAGATTGCGTGGGCGCCGTCCGCGGAAAGCGCAGCGCTTCCAGAGCGGCGACTGCGTGTCGACATGGCCGATCAAGCGGGCCATCGCAAGAACAGCGAACCGCAAGGCGTTCATCGTCGATCCAGACGCGAACCGCGAAACGCCCCGTCTCGGTTCCCCGCACGCGCGCGTCGACCGAGCGACCGTCGAGTCCGATATGCAGCCGCTCGACCCGGCCGAGCAGCGCGTCGCGCC
>JANNRU010000470.1:0-1838 GCA_031401755.1 Acidobacteriota bacterium
TCAGCCCGAGCTACACCTACTCCGGACCGCCGGTACCGATTCCGGATAACAATCCGACCGGCGCAATCGCTTCGGTCAACGTCTCCGACGTCAACGTGATCCAGGATGTTGAGGTCAAGGTCCATCTCACGCATACCTACGACGGCGACCTGGTGCTCTCGCTGATCGGCCCCGACGGGACGACTGTCGTGCTGGCGAACCACCGCGGTGGCGGCGGCAACGACTTCATCGATACGAACTTCGACGACGAGGCCACGACCCCGATCGTCTCCGGTGCGGCACCGTTCACGAGCACCTTCCGGCCGGATACCCCGCTCACCGCGTTCGACGGGAGGAGCCCGGCCGGCACCTGGACCTTCAAGGTCGTCGACTCCGCGAGCGTCGACGTGGGGTCGATCACCGGCTTCGAGTTGCGGCTGACCTATCCGCCGCAGGCCTGCGGGCCTGCGCTCGCGTATCAGTCGCACACGATTTCCGATCAGTGCGCGAGCGGTGCCGGCGACGAGAACTCGGTCGTCGAGCCGGGAGAAACCCTGGCGATACCGGTGACCATGCGCAATGGCGGTACGGGCCCGACCACCGGGATCTCGGCCACCCTGACGACCACGACTCCCGGCGTCAGTATCGCCAGCGGCGCGATCACCTATCCGGACCTTCTCGCGGGCCAAGCGGCCGCCGGATCGACGCCGTTTTCGGTCTATGTCAGCCCCAGCCTGGCCTGCGGGACCCCGATCGCGTTCCGCGTGGATGCATCCGCGAACGAGGGGGAATGGGACGGAACCTTCACGCTCGCCGTGGGAGCGCCGGGCGGAACGGTCACGACCTACGATGCCACCGGACTGCCCAAGCCAATTCCGGACGTGTCGACCACGACATCAACGATCGCGGTCGCGAGTTCGCTCCCCGTTCTCGACGTCGAGGTCGGATTGACACTCACCCACACGTTCGACGGCGATCTCGACATCACCCTGATCGCCCCGAGCGGGACTCGGATCGAGCTGTCGAGCGACAACGGGAGCTCGGGGGACAACTTCACCGGAACGATCTTCGACGACGAGGCGACGTCCGCGATCACCGCCGGCAGCGCGCCGTTCACGGGGCGGTTCCGACCTGAAGGACAGCTCAGCCTGGGCGACGGTATGCCGGCGAACGGGACCTGGACTCTCGAAATCGTCGACGACGCCGGTACGGACGTCGGCAGCCTCTTGGCTTGGTCCCTGACCCTGGCCACGGCCGGGGCCCCGGTCTGTGAATCCTGCGAGGACCTCGCGCCACCGGGGGAGGTGCTCTCGGTGACCTGGGGCGGCGACGACGACGAGACGTTGACTTGGCTCCCGACCGGCGGAGCGACCGCGTACAACGTCTACCGCGGAAACCCCGGGGATCTGTCTGCGCTTGAAAACTCGAATATCGACTCGTGCCTGGCAACGACGACCAGCGTGGCCGATGCGAGCCTCGGCCACGTCCCGGCCGCGGACTCGTTCCATTGGTACCTGGTCCGCGCGGTAAACGGGGTCGGCGAGGGCACGATCGGCAACGGGAGCCTGGGGCCACGGATCCACGACCCTTCCGGCCCGTGCCCGTGACCTGACCCGCGCTCGTTCTACCACCGCCGAGATCGTGGGACCGGTTGCGCCCTGCCGGTCTCCGCCTAGGTTATTCCTGTCAACGAGCCAGGCGCGTTCCCGCGTCGAAGGCCAGGAGAGAATCGTGGCGAATCAAAAGTACCGTCTGGTGACTCGCAGCGATTTCGACGGGCTCGTCTGCGCCGTGCTCCTCAAGGAGCTCGATATGGTGGACGAGATCACCTTCGTGCATCCCAAGGACATGCAGGACGG
>JANNRU010000471.1:0-2956 GCA_031401755.1 Acidobacteriota bacterium
CCTTCGCCGTCGGGAAAATCACTCCTGAGGCCTCGTCTTTGCTGCGGATCACCGAGGAGGCCCTGCACCTGGGGGTTGAGGCGGCGCGGCCCGGCAATCGGATTTCGGACATCGGGCACGCGGTCCAGTCCCACGTGGAAGGTGCGGGCTTTTCAATTGTCCGCGAGTTCGTGGGCCACGGCATCGGCGTCAATCTCCACGAAGACCCGCAGGTTCCAAACTTCGGAAGTCCGGGCCGCCGCGAGCGACTGCTGACCGGAATGGTCCTGGCAATAGAACCGATGGTCAACGTCGGAAGTCCGGAGGTCGTCGTTTCGGCCGAGGATGGCTGGACCGCTCGCACGAAGGACGGGAGCCTCTCCGCGCACTTCGAGTTGTGTTTGGCGATCACCGAAGAAGGGCCACGGCCCCTTGGCCGACGCAGCGCAGCGTCCGGCTGCACAAGAGGGGTGTGAGGGCACGATGGCCAAGGAAGAAGCGATTCAGGTCGAGGCCACCGTGGTCGAACCGTTGCCGAATGCGATGTTTCGCGTCGAATTAGACAACAAGCACAAGGTTCTGGCACACATCTCCGGAAAGATGCGCAAGCACTTCATTCGAATCCTTCCCGGAGACAAAGTCCTCGTAGAGTTATCGCCTTACGATCTTTCGCGTGGGCGAATCGTCTACCGGTACAAGTGAGCAGGAGTCCAGGATGAAAGTACGCGCCTCAGTCAAGCGCATTTGCGACAAATGCAAGATCATCCGGCGGAAGCAAGCCGTCCGGATCATTTGCGTCAACCCGAAGCACAAACAGCGTCAGGGCTGATTCCCGCTCGAGTTCAAGGAGGTTTTTGGACATGGCACGAATAGCGGGCGTCGATCTACCGCCGAGCAAGCGGATCGAAATTGGCCTGACCTATGTTTACGGCGTCGGCCGCACCCGATCCCTTTCCATTCTGGAGAAAGCCAAAATCGACCCAGCCGTTCGGGTCCGGGACCTGTCGGACGACGAAGCGGCTCGAATCCAGCGGGTGCTGAATCAAGAGGGACGCGTCGAGGGTGACCTCCGCAAGGCGATTACGCTCGATATCAAACGGCTCATCGAGATTGGCTCTTATCGCGGCCTGCGGCATCGGCGTAATCTGCCGGTTCGGGGGCAGCGCACCCACACCAATGCGCGGACCCGTCGTGGCCCGCGCCGCGCGATCACAGGCAAGAAGCACAAGACTGGCAAGAAGGGTTAGGAATCGAGGTAAACGATGGCTAAGGCCAAGAAGGCTTCCCGCAAGGGCGGCAAAAAAGAGAAGAAGAACGTCCCGCACGCGATCGCCCATATCCGTGCGTCGTTCAACAACACGATGATCAGTATCACCGACGCGACCGGTGCGGTGATCTGCTGGGCCTCATCCGGCGGCCAGGGCTTCAAGGGCTCCCGCAAGGGAACTCCGTTCGCCGCACAGACCGCGTCTTCAACCGCGGCCTACGCCGCGCGCGAGAATGGCGTAAGAAGCGTTGATGTCCGCGTTCAGGGTCCGGGCTCCGGTCGGGAGTCGTCGATTCGAGCCATACAAGCTGCAGGTATCGATATCAAGTCGATCAAGGACGTCACGCCGATTCCGCATAACGGCTGTCGTCCGCCGAAACGTCGGCGCGTTTAGCGTCGACCGCGATCTTCCGAGGAGGCTTCTACCGTGGCACGTGAGACAGGTTCCGTTTGCAGGCTCTGCCGCCGAGAGGGACTTAAGTTGTTCCTCAAGGGTGATCGCTGCTTCAAGGAAAAGTGCGCGTTCGAGCGCCGCGGGTACGCCCCGGGCCAGCACGGACGACGGCGCACCAAGGTTCAGAACTACGGCGTGCAGCTGCGTGAGAAGCAAAAAGTCAAGCGCATGTATGGCCTGCTCGAACGGCAGTTCCGGAACTACTTTACGCGGGCGACCCGGATCAAGGGAATCACCGGCGCCAACCTTCTGCAGCTCCTCGAGCGGCGGTTGGACAACGTCGTGTACCGGTTGGGTTTCGCCTCCTCGCGCGCCATGGCCCGGCAGCTCGTGGCGCACGGCCACATCCAGGTCAACGGACGCAAACTTGACGTTCCGTCGGCGCTCGTGCGGGCCAACGACACGGTCACGCTCCGGGAATCGAGTCGAAACATCGACGCGATCCGGGTGTGCCTCGACACCGCCTCTGGACGCGGCATTCCGGCATGGCTCGCGCTGGAAGCCGATCAGTTCCGAGGCTCCGTACGCGCGCTCCCAAGTCGGGACGACATCACGATGCCGATCCAAGAACAGCTCATTGTCGAGTTGTACTCGAAGTAGTCCGCGCCGGGTACCAGTCGCGAAATCGCGGGAGGACACATGCTCTGGAGGGGATTCCAAAAACCCAAGCGCCTCGAGGTCGAGCGAGAGACGCTCACCCCGAAGTACGGGAAGTTTCACGCGCAGCCGTTCGAGAGAGGTTTTGGCACCACGATCGGCAACGCGCTCCGTCGTATCTTGTTGTCGTCGATCGAGGGAGCGGCCGTTACCGCGGTCAAGATCGACGGCGTACTGCACGAGTTCTCGTCAATTCCGGGTGTCGTCGAAGACACAACGGACATCGTCCTCAATCTCAAACAGGTTCCGTTTCGCTGTCACTCTGATCGAGCCGAGTCGCTCAGTCTGACTGCCGAAGGACCGGGAGTCGTCCGCTCGGGCGACATCAAGGCTAGCGCGAACGTTGAGATTCTCGATCCGACCGTCCATCTTGCGACACTTTCCGAAGAGGGCAAGATCACGATGGAACTGCGATTACGCAAGGGTCGTGGGTACGTCGCTTCGGATCGGAACTTCGACGATGATTTGGCCGTCGGCTACATTCCGATTGACAGTGTCCACTCGCCGGTGCTCAAGGTGAATTTCGCGATCGAAGCCGCGCGCCTGGGGCAGGCCACCGACTACGACAAGCTCGTGCTCGAGGTCTGGACGAATGGGGC
>JANNRU010000472.1:0-5524 GCA_031401755.1 Acidobacteriota bacterium
CTCATCGTCAGGTTTCCCGCTTGCTTCATGTCGGCCTCCAGGCCCGACACGGTGCCCGAAACCCGACATTTCTACTTTGCAGAAACCCGACATTTGCACTTTGCGTCTACACCAGCTCCGCAGAAAGCCCGACCCAGAAAATTCTTACCTTGACAGTCAGGCTAAATTCAAATACACACAGTACGAGATCGAAATGCCATCCGGGGGGGGCCCATGAACCAGGCACAATCGGGACCCGTGGAGCGTCGGGATGAATTCGACGACGATGGAACCAGTTCCGGTGCCCTGGGTGCCGCGGGGTCCGTCCGTCTCGGCAAGTACCTGCGGCGTCTGCGCGAGGGTTACGGATACACGCTGCGCAAGGTCGAGGAACGGTCGCTCGCCATGGGCGAGGCGATCGACAACTCCCAGCTCAGCCGGTTCGAAAAAGGCAAGGCCGTTCCCAGCTTCGACAAACTTCGGGCCCTGGCTCGAGTTTTCAACGTGCCAGTCCAAAATTTTTCGGACGTGCTCGATCTTGAGGAACTCGAAGCGCTCGACGATGAGGCGCAGGACTACGAGTCGCTGATCCGTTCCGGGGCCGCCCACGTGGCTCACGGTGAACACGCCAAAGCCTTCGTGGCCTACGAACGGGCGGTCGAGCTTGCCGAATCGACCGCCGACGGCCTCAACCGATTGGAGCGGATCGCCGAGGCCCGCTGGCGGATGGCTTGTGCGCTCAAGGCGATGGGCAAGCTCTTCATGACCGAGCGCGAGTTGCGCGAGTTGCTCAAGATTTCAAGCCAATTGCCCGCTTCAACGCGGCTACGCTGCCTGCTCCAACTCTCTTACCTTTATCGCGAATTGGGCGATCTCTACCTGGCCTTGGTTCTGGCCAAGGAATGCTTGGCGCTCTGTCGGGAAGCTGGAGATGACCAGGCCACCGAGGCCGGCGTGCTGAATACGATGGGAAACATCGTTCACGACAGCACGAAGCCTGCGGACGCGATCCCGTACTTCAGAGAGTCGCTTGAGTTGGCCAAGCGCATGTCGGGGCATCTCGAGATGCAGGCGATGGTGATGACGAATCTAGGCGGAACCCTCGTCGCCTCCGGCCAACCGGAAGAAGGGATCGCCATGTTGCGAGAAGCCCACGGTCTGGCCTCCCAGTCCGGATTTCGCCGGATCGCGGCGCTCGTCCTGACTCGACTCGCAGAGGCGATGGTCTCCCGCAACGACTTGGATGACGCACGGCGGAAGCTCGCCGAGTCCGATGCCTTGGCCTCTCGGGGGGATACCACCTATCACGACATCTTATTCCTGAACGCGTTTCACAGGTGGTCACTCGCCCGCCGCGATCAGAATGGGACGGGAGAGAAGATCGCCTTCGGGCGTCTGCGCCACCTCCGGCCCCTGTTGCAGCGGCGCTTTTTGGAGGTCGACCAGTTCGATCAGCACGTTGAAAGTGCACGGAGGTGGTGAGATGCGTCACCGCTGGAGCCTAGTCATCATCGTTTGGTCGCTCGTGACCCTGGTGGCACCGATCGTCGCGAATGCGGAAGTGCGCGCGAGGACCAACCGTCGGGGCCAGTATCAGACGACCGAGGTCAGCGTCGGCAGGAGCCGCTGGGCTCCCAAGGTGTGGAGCCTTTTCACACGGACGGCGGGTCCGGACGTACTTAATCCTAACGGCGATCACACCGGCGACTTGTGGCCGGAGATTGGTGAGACCCCAGTCGCACCCTACCTTCCGTGGGTCGTCTGGAGTCGGCGCAACGAACGCGGTCTCGGACTAGCCTGGTCGCGGTGGCAACCCGGCCAGGGTTGGCAGTCGATTCTCTGGATCGCCCCGGATGGCGCGCTCGGAAATGATCTCGACCCGTCGTTGGCGTTCAATGGCGAGGGGCGCCCGTTCGTCGCGTGGTGGCGCCAGGATGCGAGCGGCCGGGGCCAGGTTTACCTGAGCGTGTTCCTGGCCACCAAGTGGCTCGCGCCGTGGCTCGTGACCGAGACCGGGGCCGATGCGCGCTTCCCAAACCTGACGGTCAATGGGGATGGTTCCCTCGAAGTCGTCTACGAGACCGCCGACGGGTGGGTGACTCAGGGCGTCCAGTTCATCGAGCCGGTAACGATTCTCGATGACATCAACCCCCTCGACCATCTGCGCAGCGACGGAGAGCCGGTCCCGATCCAACACCGTCGCTGACGATCGAGCACCGCGACACAATTTGCCGCGGAATCTGAAGGCGTGATAGGGTGCGCGCGCGGGAGCCGCGTGCGAATGCAACTCAATCTCCCGAACAGCCTCACCCTGATTCGGATTTTCCTCGTACCCCTACTGGTCGTGGTCCTCCTGACTCCGCCGTGGGCGGCGGCCGAGTTCCGTCAGTCGGTCGAACAGTCGTCAACACTCGGCTGGATCGCCGGAGTGGTCGGATGGATTTCGCACTGGCGAGAGATCGTGGCGGTCGGCATTTTCTTGGCGGCCGCGGCGACCGACTGGCTCGACGGTTACCTGGCCCGTTCGCGCGGCCAAGTGACAACACTGGGCGCCCTGCTGGACCCGATAGCCGACAAGCTACTGACCGTCTCGGCCTTCATCTCGCTCGTTGAATTGGGTTTCGCGCCGGCGTGGATGGTCGTCGTGATCGTCGGCCGGGAGTTCGCCGTCAGTGGCATGCGCAGTGTGGCCGCCGCCAGGGGCGTGATCATGTCCGCTTCCAGATGGGGCAAGTACAAGACGGCAAGTCAGGTGGTCGCGATCACACTCTTGATCCTGACCAGCACCCTCGAGCAATGGGTGCGCTTCGTCAATCTCGGCAAGGCGGCACTCTGGGTCGTAATGGCACTGGCGATCATTTCGATGGTCGACTACTGCTTCGGTTTCGTGCGCAGCGTGGATTTGGGGGCCGAGGTTTGAGTCAGCGGTTGTTGGGGAACTGGCCTGGTGGCATGCTCCGCGGGTTTCTGATCTTTAGCGAACAACGACGCCGCCGCGGCCCGATGCTCGGGACGCCGATGGGCGGAGTCGTCCCGACCGCGGTGATGTTCGTTCTGGACAAGTCGGTCGAAGACGGGGTGAAGCTGATCGTTTCCGGCGGAATCGATTGCTCGAAGGATCTCGCTGCGAACATTTGCCCAGGGCACGGACGGACGCGGGAATCCATGAGGGCGGCGGCGCATTGACCGCGTATGGCGTCGCCCGCGGTGTTTTCCGCGTGCTGGCGAAGCTGTTGTTCCGGCTGCAGGTTCAGGGCCAGGAGCGTGTGCCTTCGAGCGGGCCGGTCGTCATCGTCGCCCCGCATCGGTCGTGGCTGGATCCGGCGTGCGTAGGGGCTGCGTGTCCCAGGCCGGTGCGTTTCCTGATGCAAGAGGACGTTTACCGGAAGCGCTGGGCGCACTGGTTCTATCGCTCGATGGGAGCGATACCGCTCCGCCCGGACGGAGAGAACTCGGTTGCCGCCCTGCGCAGCGCATTGCGCGTACTCGCTCGCGGCGAGGTGATCGGAGTCTTTCCGGAGGGTCGAATCGTTCACAGAGGTGAAACCCCGGATGTCCGGGCAGGCGCGGCACTTCTGGCAGCCCGCGCCGGTGCGGTGGTCGTCCCGCTACTCATCCACGGAACGGCCCAGGCTTGGCCACATGGAAAGCGCTGTCCGCGACCGGCGACGGTCCGAGCGAGTTTCGCCGAACCGCTACTCACGGGCCCGGCGGCCAGCGGTCGTCTTACGGTTGATGCTCTGTCCGAGCAGATTGAACGGTTCCTCAAGAACTGCCCATCGTGATCGCCGAGCTCATCGCTGTCGGTTCCGAGCTCCTTCGCGGGGTGACCCACGACACAAATGGGGATTGGCTGGTCGCACGCCTCGAGCGAATCGGGATCGCCGTCGGGGCCAGAGGCGCGGTCACCGACGATCCGGAGCGACTGGCCAGAGTGCTTCGCGGCGCCGTCGACCGAGCGGGGCTGGTCATCGTCACCGGTGGACTCGGACCGACCGGCGATGATCGGACTCGGGAGGCTCTGGAACTCGCCTTCGGGAGATCGATCGAATCCGATCCAGCCGAGGCCGATCGATTGCGCCGATATTACAACCGCTCGAACCAGCCTTGGACCGCCGAGCGTGCGCGACAGGCCGGGCGCCCCCGCGGCGCGACTTGGATCACCAATCCGATCGGGACCGTCGCGGGCATGCGCCTGACTGTCGGCGAGTCGCTCGTAGTGGTCCTTCCCGGCGTCCCGGCGGAAATGAAGGCCACCTTCGAGTCCGGCGTCGTCCCCGAGCTGATCGACGGCATTGCGGGAACCGCCTTGACAACGAGGATTCTCCGTGTCGCGGGAGTCTCGGAATCCGCAGTCGATGCGAGAGTCGCCGACCTCTACGATCGCGAGGGTCTCGAGTTGACGATCCTCGCCCGAGCCACCGGGGTCGAGCTGTGGCTTCGCGGAAACAACCTCGATACGTCTCTCGAGACGATCGAGCAAGAGATTCGAGCGCGTCTTGGACTTGACCTGGTTGGCGTCGGGGATCACACGCTGCCGGTCGTGATCGGCTCGTTGCTCGCTCAGCGCGGTGAAACTCTCGGCACTGCGGAGTCGTGCACCGCGGGACTCATCGCTGCTGCGATTACCGAGGTTCCGGGATCGTCGCGCTGGTATCGAGGTGGAGTCGTGGTCTACTCCGACGCGCTGAAGAGATCGCTCGTAGGGGTGCGATCGACCTCCCTCGAACGGGACGGTGCGGTCAGCGAGAACGTGGCGCGAGAATTGGCGGAGGGAACACGCCGAGTGATCGGCAGCGATTGGGCTGTCTCGGTGACGGGAATCGCGGGCCCTGGCGGTGGGAGCGTTGAAAAGCCGGTCGGTCTGGTTTGTCTGGCAGTCAGCGGATCGCGATCCACCGAGGCCGTCACTCTCCGTCTGGCCGGGGATCGAGCGACCGTCCGGACCCGTGCGGTAACGGAGGCCCTCGATCGACTCCGACGGGCGCTTCTGCAAGCAGGCGGGACCGCTTGATGCGCGAGTTTCTCGGGTTGGAGCCACCCGCCGAACAGCGCGCGCGGCTCTCCGAAGTTCTTCGGCGATCGTGGCGACCGAACGACGGCTGGCGCTGCCTCTCCGGGCCGGCCTTCCACGTGACGCTGAAGTTCCTCGGGGACGTCTCGCCCGAGATCGACGCCAAAGCGCGGACGTCGTGGCGCGAGATCGTGCTCTTTGAAAGCCGTTTGGCACCTGCGGGTGTGCGCTACGCCGTTCTCGAGCGGATGGGACTCTCCGCATGAAAACTGCCGCCGTGCTGGGCGACGGTGCTTGGGGATCGGCGATGGCGATCCACCTGGCGCGGATCGGTTTTCGATCGCGCCTGTGGAGTCGGGATCCGCAACGCTCTGAAGAGATCGCCAGGTCGCGATCGAACGACCGGCACCTGCCGGGAGTAGAGATTCCTGAGTCGGTCTCCCCTTGCAGTGAGTTGGCGGCTGCGGTCGAGGGAGTCGATCTCGTCTTTTGCGCGTTGCCCGCCCAATACGCGCGGCCGATCCTGCGTCG
>JANNRU010000473.1:0-5819 GCA_031401755.1 Acidobacteriota bacterium
GCGCAAGCGCGCGGAGCGTCGTGACGTGCAGCGCTGGAGCGAACAGCTCTTTCGGCTGCTCGGCTTTGGGCAGGCCTCGAAAGAATTGGTCGAGTTCTACGACATCACGCTAGAGAAAAGTAACGCGGACTCTGTCGGGGCGTACGTCCTAGCCATGAACCCGAAAAAAAAGCGGGTCCGGAAACGACTGGAAGATGTCCGAATGTGGGTCGATCGGAACTCGTATCTGCCGGTTCGCGTTGAGTACGGTGCCCGGAGCGGAACGCGTCGGGTCATCGAGTTCGATTCACTACGTGTCAATCCGGAGCTTTCTGCCGCGCTCTACCACGTCGAAGTTCCGCCCGACGTACCCGTGACGCGGGGCTTCAGTGCGCTGTCGTCGTTGGGAGCCGCGCGTGCTCGATGACCGGGTTCACTGCCGGAACCGTTCTCGCAGCCGGCGGAATTTCGACGCCTAGATCCAATCGAATCGCTCCATTCGCTCCGGAAAGGCTCGCAAGCACCCCATGCGTAATTCGCGTTCGGCGAGCGCGCACTTGAGGTCGTCGGTTCTCTCCCAGGGAAGGATCATGGCGCGGCCCTCGATCGAAGGGGGCGGCCGAAACATCCGGACGGCTACGCAGAAACTGGGCCTGGTTCATCGACGGGGCCGGCATTGAAGCGCGTCGGGCTGATCCTCGACGGGGTATTCGAACGCCACGACACGGGGCCAGGGCACCCTGAACGTCGTGCGCGTATCCGGGCGGTTCGCGACGGCCTGCTCGCGACCGAGCTTGTCAAGCGCTGCCTAAGGGTCGAGCCTTGCCGTGCCGACGACGAACAGCTGTTACGGGTCCATCCGCTCGAGCATATCCAGCGGATCGAGCGTGCGGTCGAGGCGGGCGCGGGCTGCGTCGACTCGACCGACACCACGATCAGTCGACACAGCGCCGAGGTGGCGCGTCTGGCGGCAGGCTCGGTCGCGACACTCGCAGTACAGGTAGCGCAGGGAATCGTTGACTCCGGATTTGCCGCAGTGCGACCGCCCGGACACCACGCGGAGCGGGATCTGGCGATGGGCTTCTGCCTCTACAACAACGTGGCGATCGCGGTCGAACATCTCCGTGCGACGGGCGGGGTCCGCCGGGTGTTGATCTGCGACTGGGATGTCCATCACGGCAACGGCACGCAGCACCTGTTCGAGGAGGACCCCGACGTCTTCTTCTTCTCGCTCCATCAGTGGCCACTTTATCCGGGAACCGGTGCGCGAGACGAGGTGGGTCGCGGAGCCGGACACGGGTCGACACTCAACCACCCGCTCGCGCCGGGCAGCGGTGACGTGGAGTTCCTGGCCGCGCTCAAGGACGACCTGGTCCCGGCGGGCGATCGATTTCGTCCTGAGATCGTGTTCATTTCGGCCGGCTTCGATGCGCACCGGGACGATCCTCTCGGCGGACTCCTCGTATCGACGGAGGCCTACGGGCAGGCGACGCGGGTAGTCTTGGAGGCCGCATCACGATGGTGCGGCGGGCGAGTCGTTTCGGTGCTGGAGGGCGGCTACGACCTCCCCGCGCTGGCCGGCAGTGCGGCGGCCCACGTCGCGGCACTGCTCGGCGATTGAACGCTACCAGTTGCGAGTCTTGCGCGGGGCAACCGCGGGGGCGGCGGCGACATTAGGCTCGGCTTCGGTCTCGACCCAGTGTTCAAAATCTGCGATCGCTCTAGAGTCCACTCCGTGTGGCGCCGCGCGGCGCGCCGCGATCCAGGAACGCATGGCGGCGACGAGCTCTCCGGCGCGTTTGGCGTCCTGACCCGCCAGCACGCGAAAAGCGTCCCGAGCATCGTCGAGCCGGTTCAGTCCGAGATAGGCCTCCGCACGGTACTCTAGCGCCTCCGCGTAGTGGGGCTCGATATTTAGCGCTCGATCGTAAGCCGCCAGCGACTCCTCCCACTCGCCGATTCGTCGCAAGGAGTAACCGAGGCTGCTGTGGGCTTGGTAGAGCGAGGGATTGCTCTTGACCGCTCGACGCAGCGACGCGATCGCCGCCTTGTACGCCTTGCGGACATCGGCCTCAAGCACCGTCCGCCGCTCGTCGGTGGGGGCCGTGTCGGTTTCGTCCTCCAAACGCCAGGCCTCGTCGCGATGCTTCAACCCTTCGTTGTAGAGCTGAGCCGCCTCCTTGATCGCCGAATCGTCCTTGGGCACCTCGACCCGCGAATCACCGGCCGCAAGAGCGGTACCCGCGGCCAGGACCGCAGACAGGGCAAGGCGATAGCAATGCTGGATTCTCATTTCGATCTCCGTTCGTCCGCGAATCGAGAGGTGTCACCAGCCGCAGGTGCGGCCACGATTTTGTTCGTCAAGCCAACGCTTCAGCGGCGCGAAGTAATCGAGTATTGCCGTCGCATCCATGCGACGCTCGCCGGTCAGGGCTTCGAGAGCGTCGGGCCAGGGTCGACTGGCGCCCAGCTCAAGCATGGTCCGCAAGCGACCTCCCACTTCGACATTGTCGTACACCGAGCAGCGATGCAAGGGTCCTTCGAAGCCCGCCGCTTTGCACATTGCCCGATGGAGTTGGAACTGCAGGATATGGGCTAGGAAGTAGCGTGTGTAGGGTGTGTTTGCCGGGACATGGTACTTCGCTCCTGGGTCGAAGTTGGCCTCGCTTCGCGGAACCGCTGCGCTTACGCCCTGGTAGCGTTGTCGCAAATCCCACCAGCCGGCGTTGTACTGCTCGGGTTTGATCTCACCTGAAAAGACCTTCCAGCGCCACTGGTCGACGACCAGGCCGAAAGGCAGGAAGGCGATTTTGTCCAATGCCGTACGCATCAAGAGCCCAAGGTCGCCCGAGGCTTGCGGCTCGGAAGCGAGCAGACCCACCCGAACGAGGTAGTCGGGAGTGATCGACAGCGCCACCGCATCGCCGATCCCCTCGTGGAAACCGTCGTTGGCGCTGTTGCGGAACAACGGCGGCTGTTTCTTGTAGGCTCGTTGGTAAAAGTTGTGTCCGAGCTCATGGTGGATCGTAACGAAGTCCTCGGCGGTGATCTCGATGCACATCTTGATTCGTAGGTCGTCTACGTAGTCCAGGTCCCAGGCGCTTGCGTGGCAGACGACGTCGCGGTCGGCGGGCTTGGTGAATAAGGATCGATCCCAGAACGTGTTCGGGAGCGGCTCGAAGCCCAGCGAGGTGAAAAATCGTTCCCCGAAGCGCACCATTTCCCGCGCATCGACCCCGCGGTCGCGAAGCACCTGCTCGAGATCGTAGCCGGGATCGGCCCCCGGAGGAGCGACAAGGCTTTCGATGTTGCCCCAGGCTTGTGCCCACATGTTGCCGAGCAAGTGGGCCGGAATCGGCTTTCCCGGCGGCACCAGTTGCTCGCCGTATGTTTCGGCGAGCTTGGCGCGGACGTGGCAGTGGAGCGCTTCGTAGAGCGGCCGGACTTCGCTCCACAACCGTTCGACGTCGGCCGTGAACTGCTCGGGCGTCATGTCATAACCGGATCGCCACAGCTCTCCCAGATCCCGGAAGCCGAGCGTGCGCGCACCCTCGTTGGCCAATTCGGCGAATCGCTGATAACGATCGCGCATCGCGGGCGAGATGGAATGCCAGCCCGTCCAAGCTTCCAGGAGTTGATTCGGGTCGCGGCTCGTGGCCATGGTCTTGCTCAACGCGGCCAGATCCTTGCACGCGCCGCCGTTGGCGGGGCAATACTCACCCTTGCCATAGAGACTCTCGAGTGATGCGGCGATCTCGGCCAACTCGGCCTGCTTCGCGGGGTCGCGCGGCGCGACGAGCGATAGCGACGTCCGCAGCAGTCGCAGCTTGCGCGCGACCTCTGGAGCGAGTTCGGCGTCCCGAAACCTCGAGGCCTCCACGGCCAATTCCATCGTGGCGGCGATCATTCTCTCGCGGGCCTTGGCGGCGAGAAGCTCGGTATCGTGGGTGATGAAGTTCGCCTGAACCCACCCCGCTCTTTCGGCCTCGATCCACAAATCAAGCAGCTGCTTCTCGGCCCGCTCGATAAATAGTCGAGCCTCGTCGGCGGTCGCCGTCGCCGCGCGCACGGGGCCGGATCCGGAATAGAGCAGGATGAAAAGCCCTACAGCGAGCGGCAAGCGGACCCAGCGACGACTTGAATGCATCGGCAACCTCCGTGAGCGATCAACAAGTATAGCGACTCTCAGCGCCAAGATTGGGCTGGGAACGGGAGTGGGATCAACTGCGCGACGACCTCTTCGGCACCGACCTGGACCTCGGCGATATCGCCCAATTCCCTCGGTTTGACATAGGCGAGGCCCACGGTTCGGTGCGAGTTGGGCAAGCGGACCCCACTCGTCACAAGCCCCACCTCTCGGCCGTCGATGGACAGGCGCGCCCCAGCCGCAGGGGGTGCGATATCGCGGTCGACGACCCAGCCGCTCAGCGACCGCGCGACCTTGTCATAGGTTCGGAGCCGAGCGATCACTTCTTGCCCGACGTAACAACCCTTGTCGAATCGCACGGCGTCGAGCAGCCCAGCCTCGAGCGGATTGTGGGCCTCCGTCAACTCGGCCCCCGATGCGGGTAACCCGAGCAGGATCCGCCGTGCTTCCAGCGCCGTGTCGCCGGCGATGCGGCCACCCGCGCGCTCCAGCGCCGAGGTGAGCCAGTCCCAGGCCTGTCGCGCCGCCGCCGCTTCGACGACGACCGAATAGCCCGCTCCACCGTCACCGTCGCAGCCGAGCAGATCGGCTTCGCCGTCCCCCCAAGAAACCCGCGCCGCCCCGAACCTCGGGATCCTGTTCCAACCTGCGGAATTCACGACGTCGCCGGCCCGTGGCCCGACGATATCGAACTGCGCGGTCGATTCGGAAACGACGATCAGTCCCGTATCCTCCCCAATCGTGTAGCGAGCGAAATGGTTTTCGACGCGGGAATCCGCCCCGCCGCCGGTGATGAGCAAAATGCCGCCGGGGCCGAGGTGAAAGACGAACAATCGTTCCAGTATCCGGCCCTTCGCCGTGGTCAACACCGTCGGCAGGCCATCGCCCGGATTGAGATCGCGCACGCGGTTCGTGCTTAGACGGTCGAGCAGGTCCAGCAGGTCGCGGCCGTTACCCCGCAACCGACCGAACGCCGAACGGTCGGCGAGGACGACACCTTCGAGCGCGCAAGCGAGCTCCTCTGCCGCATCCCCGAAATCGGCTGGCCGCCCGCGGGAATCCAGACGCGCGCCGGCGTCGCACCACGTCCGGACGAGATCGTCGTTCACGTCCGGTCGCCCTTTCAAACCGTGACGAACTCGACCCGCGCAAGCGTCGGGACGAGTCCCGCCGCCGCTCCCTCGGCTAGGAATAGCTCGATCGCCCGGCGGCCGCGCTCGCCATAGTCGCGAGTCCACGCGTTCACGTACATGCCCACGAATTGATTCGCCAGCGGTCGATCGAGACCTCGGCCGAACTCCATCGCGTAGTCCAACGCCTCTTCACGATTATCGAGACCGAACTCGATGCTGTCGCGCAGGATGCGGGTCAGGTCGCGGATGGTTTCGGCGCCGAGGTCGCGCCGGACGAGATTCCCGCCGAGCGGTAAGGGCAAGCCGCCCGTGTGCTCGCCCCACCAACGGCCCAGGTCTGCGACGAGGATCAGCCCCTGCCGATCGTAGGTCAATTGTCCTTCGTGAATGATCAACCCGGCGTCAGCGTCGCCACGTTCGACGACGTCCAGGATCTGCTCGAACGGATCGACACGGTGTTGGAATTCTCGCCCCAGAAACAGGCGCAAGGCGAGAAAGGCGGAGGTCAGTGTGCCCGGTACCGCGATCAGTCGTTCGGCCAGGTCGGCCTTTTCGATTGG
>JANNRU010000474.1:0-2511 GCA_031401755.1 Acidobacteriota bacterium
GAATCCAATCTCCTGTCGCCCGGCATCGAAGATCTCCCTTGCGCAGAGATTCGAAGTCAAGACGATCAAGCAGCCGCCCAGGCTGCCGCATCGTCCGTCCGGCAGGATCAGGGTTCCGGCCTCGACCGCAGAAACGAGTGCCTGCACGATCTCCGGCCGCGTTTTTTCGATATGTTCGACGAGCAGGATCGACAGCGGCGCCAGCCACGGTTGTTGTGGGTTCGGACTACCCGGAGCCGCGGGCCCTCCTCGAAAATGGGGTGCGACCAGGCGAGACAGGTTCGTCCACTCGTGGCGGTTGCCGAGTTGCGTGCAATCGATGACGGCGAGCCGGCTGTCGTCTCCGTGGAGTTGGCGCGCGAGCGCCCGAGCGAGGTGCGATTTACCGGTACCACTCGGTCCGACGAAAAGATAGATCCCCAACGGGCCGGCGGTCGGCCCCAGACCGGCAAGTGCCACCGTGATCGAGCGGGTCACCGTCTGCACGGCGCGGGTCTGGCCGACCACTTCCCGCTCGAGCGCAGCCTGCAATCGTACTGATAGCACGGGGCGCCCTCATCGAGACGGCGGAAACGAAAAAGGGGTCGGCGGATCCCCGCCGACCCCTTCGCTCACCAACGGCTCAGCGGCAGATGCCGTTGAAGCCCCACGTTCCGTGGGTCGGGTTCATCGTGGTCGCGAACGGCGTCCACGTCGGGCCGCAGTAACCGGTCGTCTGGAAGCCCGGCATGGCGCAGGCCATCGAGTTCCACATCGGGTTCATCGACTGGAACGGCAGGTTGCCGAAGTTGTTGTTCACGCCGTACGGCACGTTCTGCATGTTCTGCGGCCAGCCGTAGGGGACGTTGCAGGTCGGCATGCCGTAGTTTTGCGGGAACACGTTGTTGTAGCCGAACGCCGCGGCGTGGAACGGGTTGACCGTCTGCGTCGGGTAGATCTGTCCGTAGTTGATCGGCTGGTTGAAGCCGTACGGCACTTGCGCCGAAAACCCGAGGCCCGAATTCTGCGAGGCCACATCGCTACCCGGATAGCCGGTGCGATAAATACTGTTCAGATCTTGAAAACTCATCCGCCGTCTCCTCTCGTTTACGAAATCGGTGACCCCCATGGCCCCCGATCACGGATACCAATAGAAAAGCGTCCGCAGCGGCGCGGGTGCCGGCATCGCGGAAGCGTAAAACCCACCAGGGGCCAGCGGTTGAGCGCCGAATTGCCGCCCGTCGGTCGGGGTCGAATACTGCGCGCTCGTCGGTACCGCCGCGGCACTCATCAGATGGCGGTAGACCAGATGCGCCAATGTGTGAATCTGATGCGCGGTGTAGATCTGCTGCGCCGTATCTTCCGGGGCCGACGACTCGGTCGCGTCGTTACGTCGTTGGGTTGCGTCACCGTTCTTTGTTCCTGATTTCGTCGTCATGGGATCACCTCGGGATTCGGAGTGCGCGGCGTCGCCGCCGTTCACTGGACCTTGACTTGGACCGGCTCGGAGACGGAATCCTGGTGCCGGGAGATATCGATCTCGAGCATCCCGTTTGCGCAGCGCGCCTCGATCCCGCGTGAGCCGGAGACCCAGGCGGGAATCGGGAAACGTCGTTCGAACGGCCCCCAGGTTTGCTCGACGAGCATCGGTCGCAGCCCGGACTCGTCGCCGGAAGGTCGTCGCTCGCCCCGCACTACGAGTTCGCCCCCGTGCACCGTGACGGTGACGTCGTCCTTGGCGACCCCCGATATCTCGACCGAGTAGCGGATCTGCTGCTCCCCGGCGAAGACCGAGGCTCGCGGCGTCCACAGCGGCCGGGGATCCCGAGTGGCGTGGGCCTCGACCAGTTGGCGAAGCTGTTCAACCTCGTGGACGGCAAACGCCACAGGATCGACTCCGGGGGGGAAGGGAAGGAACGCCTGGGGGCCGACCGGCGGGGCCGGGGCTTGCGCCACGCGCTCGTGGAGGGATTGAACTTCCTTCAGGGCCTGATCGAGTTTCTCCATTGCGCCGGACCTCCTCGCCATGGCGGCGAAGCCAGACCTATCCCACCCTTCGATGCGTCCTGAGACCTCAGGCGCGCCGGGTAACGGATCGGTCATTCGGGGTGTCGAAATTGTCATGAGTCGATTCGAAAAATAGGCCTGACGCGTGACTAGTCAAGTCATTAGCAAGAAATTGCATATGGAAGACATTGCCTTCCGTATTTGTCAAAATTTAAGGTGAGAGATCAGTGGGGCAAGGCGCCAGAGGGCTCAGGGTGCAGGGCGTACCAGGCAAACCAGCGGGTGTAGACGGTTCCGAACGTCCCCGGCGGGTCGGCGAAGACCGTCGGCGGTGGTTCTTTTTCGTCGGAGATCGTAAGGCCCGGGACCGAGAATGGACCGTTCCCGTCCAAATCCAGGATCTCGGCCCGATCCTCCCGCAGCGAGACCAGGACCCGGCTCATCGCCGCTCGCCCCCCTTCAGGGGGCATGGGGTCGACGGGGAAGCGGGGCTTGCCTCCCAACAAGTACGGTCCGTAGGGATTC
>JANNRU010000475.1:0-5838 GCA_031401755.1 Acidobacteriota bacterium
GCCCGTCCGCTGCAACGTGTTGTTAGACCGACGGCCGTTACGTGGCCCGGTCATGAACCCACCCGCACAGTGATCTCTTCACCGCTTCGCGCGACGCTCGCGCCCTTGAACTCCAACGTCAGGCCTGGCGCCCGCAACCGTACCTGTCCTTCCGCTTCGCTCACCTCCGGCTCCACCAGACCCGTCACCACCACACGGCGAACTCCTTGAAACAGCGGGTGCGGCCCGACCCCGTCCGTCAGTGCCTCCGCATTCAGAACCTCGAGATTCCCAGCGCCATTCCCCAGCCGGACAAAGCGCGAGTGAAGCACCCGCTCCGCTTCTATGCGGTCGATGTTGAGTGGGTCGAAACCCTGCGGCCACAGTGGCTCGCTCACGCCGGACTCGACGACGACGCGCCACCCACGTTTGCTTTCGAACGCGACGAGCTTCAGTGCCCGTTCCGCCGCGAGCGTGGCGATGTCGGCGCGCGCCTTCTGCTCCGCTCCGGCCAGGGCAGCGTCACCAGACGTGCAGGCGTTTCCCGGTCCAACTGCCACCGTTAGGGCCAGGTCGAGCGTCTGGGAGTCGTTGGCCTCGAACGTCGCCGGCCATCCGTCCATGAACCGATCAAAGAGGAGCGCGAGCGCTGCGCCAGTGGCATAGGCGCGGCGGCGGACCTCGGCCGGACCAAACTCCCCTGGCGGCGAGTCCACCGAACGCCGACCCGCCGCCCGCATCTCAACATAGGTGGCGAGCCCCTCGTTCAACTCCGTCCCGCGCTCGTAAGCGACGAAGGCAGGATCCATTCCCGCGAACCGCTTCCTGCGGAGCGCAAGTGCTTCGCGTGCCCAGCAAGCCGCACCGGCGGCATCTTCAGCCGCCAGAGCCTGCCGGAGCGCTTCGGTCTCAAGCCGCCGAAGCGCAAGGATGTCAACTGAGTCGGTCGGGTACGTGAAGAGGTCGGCCTCGTTCCCGATCCAGCCAGGATGTCTGGCGCGCTGATAGACATGGAACGCCTCGTGGATGGCGACGGCAGCGAGGTCCAGGAACGAGCGGTCCGGCTGAGGTCGGTCGAGGATGACCGTCGCCGTCGGTACGCCCCCGATCACAGCGTTGGTATTGGCGGTGACGGTCTCATGGCGTCCCTTGTAAGCATAGGTCGCGGGAGCAGTTCCGGAGATCCACATGAACCCCTGTGGTGGAGCGGGGTGGCGGAAGAGGAACGTCTGCTCTCCATCGTACACAGCAAGAGGGATGGCGACGGGATCAAACCCCGGCCACAGCGTTCCACTCGTCGCGCTCATTGCGGCCAACCGTTTGACTTCTTGTTCGAGTTCGACTGCCGGACTCTCGCTGCCTTGCCGACTCTCCGTCCCGGCCCGGGTATCAGGCACCGGCCGAACGCAGGCGGCGAGAACGACCGCAATGATGATGGGAAGCAAGAATCTGGTCAACGCGATCTCCTGGTGGTGAGGCGGTCGGCATCAGCGGCGGCTCGCAGCGCCGTCGGCTGCATGCTGTTGTTAGGCAGCCTGGGCGACAAGGTAGCACCTGCGGCTAGGATACTCGGCTCCGTCATAGGGCTCGCGATGAACCTGCTCGATGACGGCGAGATTGGCCGACCGGAGAGCCTCCACGATGTTCTCCGGAGTGTGACATCGAAAGTCCAGCGAGACCTGAGCGCCGAATAGTTCGTCCCGATGGACGACCTGCTCACCAATATGAAAAGAGACAAGCGCCAAACCACCAGGCACGAGGACCCGGCGCGCTTCCCGAAAGACTGGCGAGAGTTCGGTCAAGTCGAAGTGCACGATGGAATACAACAGCACCACCCCGGCGAGACTTGCGTCGCTCGCGCTGAGGCGCCTCATGTCTTCGACGCGAAAGTCGAGATCGGGATGCAGGCTCTGGGCCACCGCGACCATCTTCTCGGAAAAGTCGATCCCAAAGATCGTGACGCCTTGTTGGCTCAGATACCGGGCAACATGGCCAGGCCCACAGCCGAGATCGGCGACGAGACCGCGGCCACGAGTCTCTTCCGCAAACCGATTCAGGAGATGTCGGTCGAGCGGCTTGCGCGCGAGCTCGTCTGATAGGTGTTCGGCGTACGCCGCCGCCGCCGAGTCGTAGCTTTCGCGAACGTCCATCGACTCCCCTCCGGCCGAACGCTTGGGTTCAGCCGCGGCGTGGAGCCCCGTCGGCTGCAACCCAGTGTTGGGCCGCCAAGTGCATGGGACACCGAAGGTCGCTGATCACCCGGTTGGCACCGCTAGCTCATCTCCCCGAACCAGCCTCGTCGCTCCATCCACTTCGCCAGTTCGAGCACCGGCACGATCGTCGCTGAAGCGCCGATCAAGGCGGCCCATTCTATCGGCTGCAGGTCGATCGTGCCGAACGGCTTCTGCAAGACGGGGACATAGATGATCAGCATCAACAGCACGAGTTCCCAGAAGACGGCCAGATTCAGCCATCGATTGGCGAACGGGCGATGCAGTACCGAAGTCCGGTCGGATCGGAAGTTGTAAGCCTTCAGAAACTGGATCAGCACCAGCGAGACGAAGGTCATCGCCATCGCTTCAGTGGTGCTTCGGCCGGAATCGAGCGCCCAGACAAACACCCCGAGGTTGATTGCGGCAGACCATCCGCCGCCGACCAACATCAGCGCGACCACCGGCCGAGTGAAGATGCCGGTCCGCGGATTGCGCGGCGGGCGGCGCATCAGATCGGGCTCAGGCGGGTCGACCGCGAGCGCCAGCGCCGGCAGGCCGTCGGTGGCCAGATTGACGTACAGAATCTGCACCGCGGTCAACGGCAAAGGCAGGCCCAGCAGCGTTGCCCCGGCCATCAATCCGATCTCGCCCAGGTTCGACGACAGCAGGAACATCAGGTACTTCTTGATGCTGCCGAAAATCCCGCGCCCTTCTTCTACCGCGGCAACGATCGAGGCAAAGTTGTCGTCGGTGAGCGTCATGGCGGCGGCCTCTCTCGCCACATCGGTGCCCCTGATCCCCATCGCGATGCCGATGTCGGCCTTCTTCAACGCGGGCGCGTCGTTCACGCCGTCGCCAGTCATGGCGACGACATGCCCCTGCTTCTGCAGAGCCGTGACGACCCGCAGCTTGTGGGTCGGCGTGACGCGCGCGTACACATCAATGGCGTTCACCTCGTCGCCGAAGGCAGCGTCGCTCATCGCTTCGAGTTCCAAGCCGGTCACGGCTCGACCCTGCTTGAGTATGCCAAGCTCACGCGCGATCGCCCGGGCGGTGATCGGATGATCACCGGTGATCATTACGACTCGAATACCGGCGCTTTCGCACGTTTGAATCGCAGCTCCGGCCTCGGCACGCGGGGGATCGATCATCCCCACCAGACCGAGAAAGGTCATTCCGCGCTCCGCGTTCTCCGGAGTCGCCTCCGCCTTGCTGGCCACGGCCAGCACGCGCAGCGCCTTCGCTGCCATCCGGTTGGCCGATTCCAGGATCGCCTCCCGAAGCGCGGCATCAAGGCGCACTTCACCGTCGAACGTCAGTTGCGACTCACAGGAATCGAGAATGACCTCTGGTGCGCCTTTGCCATAGGCGACGACGCCGTCGGCCGTAGTGTGCAGCGTGGTCATGCGTTTGGTTTCCGAGGCGAACGGTATTTCGTGCACGCGCGGGAATCGTGCGGCGAGGTCGATCTTGTTCAAGCCGGCCTTGGCTGCCACCACCACCAACGCGCCCTCGGTCGGGTCGCCTTTGACATGCCAGAGGCCGTCCGCCTCTCGGCGCGCGATGTGTGCGTCGGAGGCAAGAGCGACGGCCTGGAGCAACCGCTCGAGCGGCTCCGACGTTTCGATTCGACGGCCATCACAGGAGAACTCACCCTTCGGCTCGTAACCTGCTCCGGACACCTCCAGCAGTTGATTCGCCACGTACAGCTCGCGGACGGTCATCTCATCCCGGGTGAGCGTACCTGTCTTGTCGGAGCAGATAACGGACGTGCTGCCAAGTGTCTCAACTGCAGGCAGGCGGCGCACCAGTGCACGCCGATTGACCAACCTTTGAACGCCGCGGGCCAGTGAGATCGTGACCACCGCCGGAAGCGCCTCGGGTACGACCGCCACGGCGAGCGCGATGCCGAAGACCAACATCTCGATGAGCGGCTGACCGCGGAGCACGCCAAGTACCACGATGACGGCCACAACGACCAACGCGGCCAGCGCCAGCTCGCGTCCCAACTTGTCCAGGGTTTCTTGCAACGGCGTCTTGCTGGTCTCGACCGTGTGGAGCAACTGGGCGATCTTGCCGAACTCGGTCTTCATGCCAGTCGCGACGACCATGCCGCGCCCGCGGCCATACGTCGCCACCGTACCCGCGTAGGCCATGTTCCTGCGGTCGCCCAGCGCCAGCTCCGCGTTGACGAGCGAGGCGGTGTATTTGTCGACCGGAACGGATTCGCCGGTGAGCGCTGCTTCCTGGATCTGCAGATTGATCGCCTCGATCAATCTCACATCCGCGGAAATCCGGTCGCCCGCGCGCAGGATCAGGACGTCACCTGGCACGAGTTCCCGCGCGGCAACCTCGGTCTCCTCGCCATCACGCAGCACGGTCGCCGTCGGCGCGGCCATCTCACGTAGTGCCTCGATCGCGCGTTCAGCTCGGTACTCCTGCAGGAACCCGAGCACGACCGCGAATAAGACGATCATGGTGATGACAATGGCTTCTACGCCATGCCCGAGGAAAGCGGAGAGGGCTGTCGCCATCAGGAGAATGACGATGAGCACGTTTTTGAACTGCTGGAAGAGAATCGTCCACGGCGAGAGACGGTGGGCGACTTCCAGTTCGTTCGGTCCGAACGTGATCGACCGTCGCGATGCTTCGGCGCCAGGCAACCCGGCACGGGCGGATCGGAGGCGAGCACCAGCTTCGTCAACCGACAGCGTGTGCCAAGCGCAGGCGAGCACACCTCGGAGCGATCTCTGCTTCAATGCCTCATCTATGATCATCGGGGCGGTCAAGAACTTCGAATCGCAGCTGGCGACGACGCGAGGTCGGCCCAACGCTTTGCGTAACCCGCGGGCCGGGAGGGTGCGGGCCTTGCGCTTGCAAGGCCCGTGGCCGGACGGTCCGTCGGGCTCACGCACTTGTTCAGCCATACGCCACCGTGGCCACTTCTAGAGATCACGAACGGCTTCCCCCACGAATCCCTCGGAGTCGCAGTGGCACCGCCGAATAGAGTTCCACGGCTTCGTAGGCTATTCCCGTGGCTTCCGGCTGTGCCTCGGCAAGTTGGCCGATCTGACAGGCAGTCGTTTCGCCCCGGCGGTCAAGTGTTGGTGTGCTAATCGTCGCCCGGCTACCCGACACAGAGACAAGAGTGGCGTGAATGGTCGCCGCGTGATGCGAATCCCCAGGTAGATCGAACTCGAAACACAGCTCCCAAGTCTGACCGTACGACGGCACCGGCTGTACGAAATAGACGGTCGAGGGACGCTCAGTAAGGTCGATCGGACCGTCTACGAGAACCGGCGGCCGGTCACAGCCCGCTAGGCTTCCGATTATCGCGATGACAAACACAGTCGCTGCTTTCCGCATCGCTTCAGGTTCCTCGTGGTATCAACGCTGCGCCGACACTCGGCACGGGAGTTCCCGCCCGCCACCGGGTTCACGCGCTTGTTAGGCGGCGTCGTGCGAACACTCCAAAAAGCAGCATAAGGCCCACCGTCAGCAGAATAAGGTAAGGCTCTGACGTCGCAGGTACCTGACGCGGCACGAGAGAGAACTGGACGTCGTCATACACGATTCCATCGCTGTCGCCGGGCACTTCTGAGGCCCGAATCCGGGAGATCACGAGATTCGTGGTGATGCCGTAGAA
>JANNRU010000476.1:0-5540 GCA_031401755.1 Acidobacteriota bacterium
TTCACGATAACGAATCCTGGAAGTTTCGGTGGCCTCTACGGCTTGCCGATCATCAATCAGCCGCAGGTCGCGATCCTCGGGATGGGCGCGATCCAGAAACGCCCCGTGGTCGTTGACGACGCCATCGCCATCCGTTCGATGATGTTCGTCGCGATGTCCTACGATCACAGGGTGGTCGACGGCGCGGTCGCCGATCAATTTCTGGCTCGATTGAAGCATGGACTGGAGCAGTTCGACGAATCCGCGCTCTGATTATCGACCGCCGCTGCGATGGGTCTGGCTCGGCAGACGGACTTGGAGCGTCGCCAACGAGCTTCAAGAGCGCTTGGTTCGAGCGCGACGCTCCGGGAGCGTCGGGGACACCCTACTCGCGCTCGAGCACGAGCCGGTGGTCACGTTCGGACGCCGTGCCGACCCACGGCACCTGCGCGTGTCGGCCGCCGAGCTCGCGCGACGCGGGATCGATCTCGCGGCGGCAACCCGGGGTGGCGATGTGACCTATCACGGCCCTGGCCAACTCGTCGGCTACCCGATCGTCGCCTTGCCTGCCAAACGACGGGATGCCCACGCCTACCTTAGAACCGTCGAGGAGGCCTTGATCGGCGCGGTGGCCGAATGGGACATCGCGGCCCGGCGCGAGCCGGGTCGGACCGGCGTCTGGGTCGGACCCGACAAACTTGCGGCGATTGGCGTACGGCTGTCGACGGGTTGGATCACCTCCCACGGATTTGCGCTCAACGTGGGCTCCGATCTCTCGGGGTTTGCAACGATCGTGCCCTGCGGGATCGCCGACGGCGGTGTGACCTCGATCGCCCGTCTGACCGGGCACGAACCCGCGCTCCCTGCCGTCGCCGCTCGGGTCGCCGAGCACCTGGCCGCGGGGCTCGGACTTCAGGCCATGAGAAGCAGCTCGATCGGCGCCGCCGCCGGACCCGAGCTATTCTTCGCGGCGAGCGTCGCCCACGGCGACGCGGAGGAATCCGAGTGAGTCGCGACCTTGCGCCCAGACGTCCCGAGTGGCTGCGCGTGACATTGCGCGTCGATGACAACTTCCGCCGCATGCGCTCGCTCGTCGGGGAATTGTCTCTCAACACCGTCTGCGTCGAAGCACGGTGCCCGAATATCTATGAGTGCTGGAACGCCGGGACCGCGACGTTTATGATCCTCGGTGATACCTGCACGCGCCGATGCGGATTCTGCAACGTTCGTAGCGGCCTTCCCGAGCCCGGCGTCGACCCGTCGGAACCGGATCATGTCGCCGAGGCGGTGGCTCGGCTCGGTTTGCGTCACGCCGTGATCACCAGCGTGGATCGCGACGACTTGGCGGACGCCGGCGCCAGGCACTTCCGGGACGTTGTCCGGGCGATCAAGCTCCAGGCGCCGGACTGTGCGGTGGAGGTCTTGACCCCGGACTTCAAGGGGCGGCCCGAAGCTTTGGGCGTCGTGCTCGACGCGGGGCCAGACGTGTTCGCCCACAATATTGAGACCGTGCCGCGACTCTACCGCACCGCCCGACCGGGTTCGTCCTACCGCGGATCGCTGGCCCTGCTCGCCGCAGCCTCCGCCGCCTCCGCGGCCGGCGGGATACCGGCACGGGTGAAATCGAGCTTGATGCTCGGACTCGGGGAAACGAGCACAGAGGTCGAGCACGTGCTCGATGACCTACGCGAGTCCGGCGTGCATGTCGTCACCCTGGGGCAATACTTGCGTCCGACACGGGAGCACCTCCCCGTCGCGCGATACGTGCCCCCGGGTGAGTTCGACGACTGGCGACGCGCCGCAGAGTCCCGCGGGTTCCTTCACGCCGAGAGCGGCCCCTTGGTCCGATCGTCCTACCACGCCGAGCGCCACCGCCCGGACCCGACGCCGCGCACGGTCGATCCTTCGACGCCCTAGACGTCGAACCGGCAGCGACGTCAGGGAGCTTTTTCCGGGACGGCCGCCGTAGGGTTCTCGAACGTGGAGACTCTCGGCGCGGGGGGCACGACCATCGGCGCCAGCGGCCGACCGGCGATCTGCGCCTCGACGTCGGCGACCAGACCGGCGACCTGCTCCGCGGTCGCCCCGACGTAGCGGCGAACAACCTTGCCGTCTTGACCGATCAAGAACGACGCCGGGAGCGCGCTGACACCGCCCCACTCGGCCGATATCGACGAACGGATGCGAACGATCGGGTAGCGAACTCCGAGCATCGAGGTGAACGAGAGGATCTCGATGTTCGGAACGGTCTGGTCGGTCACCCCGATGATCGCCAGCCCCTCCCCCTTGAATCGCGTGAACAGCTCCTGCAGCGCGGGGAGCTCATCACGGCACGGCACGCACCAGGTGGCCCAGAAATTGACGAGCGTGAGGCGCGTCGCGCCCCAATCGACGTAAACCACTTCGCCCGACTCGACGCTGATCCCTCGCAGCAGCGGGGCCGGGTCACCCGGCGCCAACGCTATCCGCGGGGTGACCGGGCGGGCCTGCAGACTGGGCGACGCGGTGAGCAGCAGCGTGGCGATCACGACGCCCCATCGTCTGCGCATTCGAAACCTCCAAGTGCTTAGGAGTGTCTTTCGCGTCGCAAGGCGCTGGAGCGGGAAACGGGACTCGAACCCGCGACCCCGACCTTGGCAAGGTCGTGCTCTACCAACTGAGCTATTCCCGCACTGCCGCTCCGAAGCCGATCACTCCGGCCCGCCGCAACCGACGCGGCACCTTTTGGCTTTCGAAGCCGGTCGAAGATAACCCAAGGCCCGCGAGGCGTCAACAAATCCCGTCGTCGATTCCAGGCCGAAACGCATCGTCGAGGTGCCGGACCTCCTCCAGGCCGGCCCCGCCGAACCATACTTCAACGACGTCGAATCGGCATGGCCGATCGCTCCAACCACGCCGCGCAAGCCAGGCCAACGCGGCCCGCATCATTCGGCGACGCTTGTAGGCGGTCACGGAGTCGGCCGGGCGGGCATCGACGGGCCGCCGCCTTGCTTTGACCTCGACGAAGACCACGATGCCGGCAATTTCGGCGACCAGATCGATCTCGCCGGCCCGCATACGAGCTCGGCGTTCGAGAACTCGGTGCCCCGAAGCGACGAGCATCCGCTCTGCCGCGGCTTCGCCGAGCTCCCCGAGCCGCTGACGCGCGTCCATTCTTCACCCGACAAGAGAAGGGCCGCCCCGGTAGGCGGCCCTTTTGTTCAACCCGACGAAGACCGGTCGCGGTCAGCCGATTAAAACGCCAGCTTCATCCCCAACTGCCATTGGCGGCCGAAACGGTAGAAGCCTTCGTTGTTATTGTTGATCTGCCGACCACTCTCTCCGTTGTAGATGACGAAGGTGTCGTCGTTTAGTAGATTGAAGACCTCGGCGGAGACCTGCATGTTCAGGTTTCTGCCGAGCGTGAACTCTTTTCGCGCCGACACGTTGACGTTCCAGGTCGAGTCGTTGCGCTGATCGTTGCGCAGCCGACTCGGATAGAACTGCCGGGTCCGGCTCGTATTGTTCGACAGCTCACCCAGGGCCGCTGGGGACGCATCGAGCGAGAGCTCCTGGAGGATTACCGAGTACGGTCTCCCCGAGGCCCATTCAACCGTCGAGCCCAGTCGAACCCCCCACGGAGTGACCGTCGTCGCCGCGACCTTGACCACGTGACGCTGATCGTCCGCCGAATAACCGGCCTCATCGGCGAGCAGCGCGGGGTCGTCACCAATGGCCTGGAAGAAATCCTCGCCATCGCTCTTGTTGCGAGAATAGGTGTAGTTCCCTGTCAACTCCCAATTACGGAATTGGCGCCGCGTGATATCGAGAACGATCGCATTGTACCGGGCCTGGTTGTAGTTGCCGACCTGGAATATGTCGCCCCAGAACGGATTCTGAGTGTACAGATCCAGGAAACCGTCGGGCTTTTCGAGAGCAATCGGCGGTGATCCATCACCCACACCGCCACCTTTGCCGCCGGCGCCGTCCGGCACCGCGGTGAAGTCGCCAACGCAGTCATCGAGCCGACCGTCGCCAGGACCCAAATCCGTGTCCTCGACCAACTCGCCGGTCCACTCGTCGATATAGAAGCCCAGACCGGGGCTGGTGAGAATCGTTCCGGTTGCGGCCACCGAAGGTCGACGGCAACGGCCGAAGTCTCCGATGTTCCGGTTGATGTTGATATCCTGGATTTGGTCCTTGAAACGGCTACGAATGTACTCCACCGACAGGCGGGTCTCGGTAAATATCTCTCGCTCGAACTTGAAGGTGAATTCGTCCTTGTACGGTGTCTTCAGGTTTCGATCGACGACCAGCACCGCTGGCGCGCTCTCCAGCCCGCCACTCACCGTGTAACTCGACGGATCGGTCGGCTGATCGGTCCGAAATGTCACCTGCGCCGACGCCGGCTCCAACTCCTGCAACGGCACGATGAGCGGGATGATGTTGTGCTGCCGGCGCGCCGTCATCTTGAAGGCCGTCTTGCCGTTGTTCCACGGATCCCAGGCCACGGATAGGATCGGCTCGAAGTTGGTATTCGACAGGTTGATGTTTTGGTTTCTACGGGTACGTATGGCAAATTGATCGGTCGATCCGCCGGCGAGGGAGTTGCGGATCCCGTTTTCGTAGGCGCATTCGCCGACTCCGCAGCTCTGACTGACCACGGAATCGATCATCCCATCCAGGTCCTCGTAGGCCAGGAAAGCTCGGACCCGTTGGTTGTTGATTTCGTTAGCCGTAGCGCCTCCGAGACCGAGAAACGTCTGATACCAGTCAGCAAACTCTTTCCGCGGATCGAACGGCTGTTTGCCCTCGGAGAAGATCTCCTCGCGGGTCAAATTCGCGCCGACTTCGATCGTCAGATTCGGCAGGGGTTTGAACTGATCGCCGGCCGACAGCGTCCAAGCCGTTCCCGTGGCCCGAACCTCGTCGAAGGACGGATACGAAACGTTGGCCTGGTAAATGAATTCGGGATCCGGCGAGGGCTCACTGGTGTCCTCGTCGAAGGGGCGGATCACGAACAGGGTTCCGTCCGGACGATCTTCGAGCCTGCGGAAGTACCGCTCATTCTCAACGGTGAACTCGAGCTCGAACTGATGACTCATTCCCCAGAAACGGCCGCCGTAGATCGTGGCCGCGCTCGAGACGGTCAGACGCTGAACATTGTCATTGATGCTGGTCGGAAAGGAACCGCTGAAGGTCTGCCGCTCATCATCGAGGCAGTAAAAACCACCGATTTCCCCCGGTAGATTGCAGGCGCTCCGCTGGCCGCGCGAGTTCGGCCCGACTTTGGTGCTCGTGTCCTGCCAGGCGGCAACGCTCTGGACTAAGATCTTCGGCGAGTAAGGCGCGGTCCATTCCAGCCTGAACGTGGAACCGCTGATCTCGATGTCGGCAGAAGCTGCGGACGGGCGCCGAACTGTGACGTTGAAATTCTCTTGAGTCAAGGGGTCGGCGTTGTAACTGAGCGCTAGCTTGTTCCGGGGCGACGCCTGCCACGTCAACTGATCGGAGTGGGTCTTCCGATTGGTCGTGATCGTCTCGGTGCCGCTTGCCGTGACGAGCGGCGCGGTGATGTCGCG
>JANNRU010000477.1:0-3788 GCA_031401755.1 Acidobacteriota bacterium
CTCGTGATCCAACCGCCGGACGATCCTTGAAACGCACTCTGCCCCGTAAGCGGATTGCAATTCCCGATTCCGATTGCACCGCCCGAATATCCCCCTGCGGGAATCAGTTGGACGTAGTCGTCGTCACCATCGTCGACGGCGTCGATCACGACCTGGCCGCCGTCTTCACCGACAGCGGTGTCGAACCAATGCTCGACGGTCAACGTCACCGCGACTGCCGTGGCCGGCAGGACGAGCCCCGACCCTCCCGCGGACTCCTTCCCGGCGTGGTAGAGCCAAGCGTAGTTCCCGCGTTGGTAAGTCGCGCCGGGTCCCGCACCGCAATGGAAGCTGTCCTGATGCGCGGGGTCCTTCGAAGCCACCTGCCACTGGTCGAGCTCGACGAACGAGGGACAGACGGGAAGCGCTGCGTCCACCGATTCATGGTTCCACCCGCTGGGCGGTAACGGATCGACATCTTCGTTGACCAGATTCGTCTCGACGGGCTCCGCGGCCTCCCCTTCGACATCGGTAACCAAGATCGCGTCCAGGTCGGGATAGGTTCCGGGAGCATTCGAGGTCGCGATCGTGTCGAGGTCGAACACGACTGGCGCACCGCAGTCAAAGGAAGGATTGACCGCGAAGCGGTAGGCGGTGGGCGACTGGGCGGCAGCCCCCGCAGGAACGTCTCCATAGGTCACCGAGTCCGGCGCGAGAATTGTGACTCCCGGCGTGGACGAGGTCAGGCGCGCGGTGAGGTTCAGCGCGGCCTCGCCTCCGGCATTGCGCAGGATCGGGCGCAGGCTCCAGCTCTCCCCGGGCTCGATCGCCGTGTCGGCGTCGCCGTCCAGCTCGACCAACGGCTGCGCGATCGAATCGAGGACCACGAACGGCTGCACGGGACCGGCGATCGCTTGCCAGGCGCCGCGCCCGTAGGTTCCTGCGGTCACGACGTTCTGCGACGGGTTGTAGTCGAGATCGGTGACCACGAGTCCTTCAGGCAGACCCTCAATCCAAGGTGCAAAACTCTGGCCGCCGTCCAGGCTGCGAAAGATGCCCGTGTCGGTACCGACGAAAAGGTCTGAGCTCGACAGCATCAACACCGTGTTGGCCGGCACATTGGGAAGGCCGGTCGAGCGTTCGGCCCAGCCGGTGTCGGCGTTCCACTCCCAGACATGCCCGGCATTGAAGCCACCCAACGCGGCGAAAGCCCGGCTGGGGTTGGCCGGATCGGCGGCGATATCGTTGATCGTGCGCAGCGGCAGGCCCGCCGTGATATCCGACCACTGCACCCCGGCGTCGGCCGACCTCCAAACCCGGCCGCTGACGCTTCCGGAGTAGAGCACCCCCGGAGCGGTGCGCTGGATCTCGAGCGTCAGCAGGCTCGACGTCCCGTTCGTCAGATCGGCAGGTCCGACCTGTGTCCAGTTGCTGCCGTGATCGATCGACTTGTAGACCCGATGCGTACCCAGGTAGAGAACGTTCGGTTGGAGCGGGTCGAGCAGGTACGGAGTGACCCAGTTGCTGCGGTCACCGAAAACGATACCGTTGGCCGCGTCGGAAATGTCGGTGAAATCGCCGAAGAGCCCGTTGGACGAGCGTGAAATACTCGGAAGTCCTCCCGACGGGTAAGAGGTGATATAGGCGTAGTTCGGGTCGAGCGGGTCGATGTGACAGACGAACCCATCACCCGTCACGGCCTGCCGGCCCCAAACATCGCCCCCATCCCGGGCCAGCGAGCTATTGTCCTGCGCCCCGCCGCAGATCCGTTCCGGATCCTGAGCATCGACGCCAACGGCATAGAACTGGGTGATGTTCAAGTTGCCGTTCGCATTACTGAACGTCGCGCCACCGTCGATGCTTTTCCACACTCCGCCGTCGCCGGCGACCCAGAACGTGCCGACCTGCGTCGGGTGCATCAACAATGCGTGGGTGTCCTGGTGCACTTGCTGCGACGAACCCCAGGTGTTCGTCAGGTTGGTCCACGTCGTGCCGCCGTTCTGAGTCTTATACACACGGACCGTGCCGCGATAGACGGTGTTCGGATCCGTCCGGTGGACCTGCAGCGTCATGTTGTAAGAGCACTGGCCATCGCAAGCGTTGGTTCCGGTCGACATCTGGGTCCAACTCGTGCCCCCGTCGGTCGTTCGCCAGAACGCAGGACCGCTGGCAAACAGCGCGTAGACCGTATCCGGAGCGCTCGGCGCGATCGCTATCTCGACACGGCCGACGTCGGTGTTGGGTAGTCCCGCCGCGGTCTGCAGTGTCCAGGTCCCGGCGTTGTCGATCGATTTGTAGACGCCGTCTCTCGTCGCGGCCCAGTAGGTGTCCAGCACGACTGGATTCTGGACGATCTCGTGGATCTCGACGTTCGCGAGCCGCGGTATCCAGGAGAGGCCACCATCGATCGTCGTGTAGATACCGCCGGCAGTTGAAGAGCCGGATCCGCAACCGCGATAGCGCCCGCCGGTCACGATGTGTTCGACGTCACGGGGGTCGACGAGCACGCTCGCGAAGGAGGACAGATTATCGAGCGAGTTGACACCGCTTCCGTTTCGCGGCTCCCACGTGTTCCCACCATCGGCGCTACGCAGGAGCCCGATACCGAAGTAGCCCTCGCAGCCCGTGATGTTATCGCCGGTTCCGACCCAAATTACGGCAGGATCGCTCGGGTCGATCGAAATCGCCCCGACCGCGGTCGTCCCCGCCCTGTCGAACAGACTCACCCAGGTCAGGCCGTCGTTGACCGATTTCCAGACGCCGCCGGAGGCCGCGCCCACATAGAGCGTCCCGCTGTTCCAGTCCGCAGCGAGAGCCTGGACCCGCCCCGAGATGTTGCCGAACGCCCAGCCACCGAACGTGGCCGGCGCGGGTCCCCTGGCAAACCAGCCGTTGTCCTGACCCACGCCGAACAGGGCGCGGTGCGCTCGCTGCTGCGCCAGGGCTGTGCGGGTCTCCTCGACTGCCGCGCGACGCAAGCGCCAGAGATCTCCATCTGCGGTCGCTCCTTGACGCCGGGTCGAAAGGAACCACTCGCGCCGCTGGGCGATCTCGCTTTCTTCGCCGAGGCGCCGGTCATGCACCCGTGAACGCCCTGCGGGCGGAGACTCGGAGCGTACCGGACGCGCCGCGAAAACCAACGTCCCGATGAGGACGACGAGTACCGAGCGTGCGTGGAATTTCATGGCCGCGGTCTCTCCCGCCCTCGATCAAGACGTCAACGCTCAGCCCATCCAGGTGCAAGGGGCGCATCCTGCGCCTGACCCTGAGGCCCACCCCCAAGCATTAACTCTGGTGCTTCTCAAAGCGCGGCATCTCGACTTCGCGCTCTTCCGGAATCGTCCCGAGCTTGGTCATGATCAGCGCCTTGCGCAGCTCGGTGCCGTCGATCCGGACCTCGACCGCCTCCGGCCGCACGACGCGCAGCGGCTTGGCGTCGGCCTTCGGGCGCGGGGCGAACGGGAACTTCAGGAAGGCCGTCTTCAAGACCTTCAGCATGTGGCGCGGCGTGAGAAGAACATTGTTCAGCCACTGATTGGCCAAGGGGCAGGCGCAGTTCCCGTCGGCGATGTAACGCCGCGTCTGGTCCGCGCGCTCGGAACGCAAGAGCGCCTGAACGTCGTAGTCCCACTCGCGCACGCGGCCCATGGGCTGGTCGCCGCCGAGCACGCAGCAGGGCCAGATCTCGCCGTTGTAGTTCATGTGGATGTTCGAGATTCCCCCGTAGCACGGAGTGACCTGCCGTTTTTCGCGCAGGATCTGCGCGGCCACGTCGTAGTAGACGACGCGGACGGCCTCGGTGGTCCGGG
>JANNRU010000478.1:0-1886 GCA_031401755.1 Acidobacteriota bacterium
GGCAGCCGGACGGATTCGGTGCCTGATCCGTCGCTCGCCGAGTTGCTCGAGAAGAATGCGGCTCTCCTCTCGCAAATAGTCGATGGCCGCCTGTTGGTGGCGGTTGATCCAGCCGGCGAATGCGGCGAGGAGAACCTGCCAGGGCTGGATGATCTGTGCCACGTGCGGATTCTAGGGTGGATCGCTGACCTGAGGGGAACTTCCAGTTCACCGAAATCTCCAGTAGAGTCGGGCCCGTGGGACCATCGTTCGTGTATTTGGACCATACGGTGTCCAGAGCACTCGGAGTTCTCGTCACTCCTCGGAATCCTCGGAGAAAGAAATGGCGGCAGGTCGAAACAACGTTGACCTACCGCCGTGCCAGCTCTCCTTTTAAGTCCCCCGCGTCTGCCATTCCGCTCCGCATCCCGACTCACTCTCCGGCGACGCGGAGGCCGCTCAGAGGGAAAACACTTCTCCCTGCGGTCCGCGCTTCGCGGCAAGCAACGCGCGATCGGGCGCCGCGAGGGCCGCGAGAAAGCGCACGTACTGGTCGTCGCTCATTCTCGGGTAGCGCAAGGCCCTAAGCGCTTCGACGTCCCGCCCGGTGGTCGGCAACCCGCGCTCGAGGTCGAGCAGCTCAGAGCGATCGTTCGAGTTCATGGAAGCGCTCCACTTGTCCGGATCTCTCAAAGTACTCGCGGATCTGGCCCCGATCCACCCCCGGGAGTCTCATCAGAAACTGGATGTCGGCCATTTCCTGGAAGGCCCGGCTCGGGTCGTTCTTCATGGCGTGGATCTTCATCGCGGCGAGATGCTCGGGCTTCGGCACCACAACGCTCATGCCGGCGAGCGACGCGGGCCGCGCCTCGGCGAACATCTTCCCCCGCGTGTCCTCATCCACGTAGATGACGTCGAGACGTCCGAGGTCGGGATTGGCGTGCAAGTGGTTCGAGTATCCGTCGGATCGGTGAAGCGTTTCAAACCCGCGCCTCTCGAGGAATGCGATCAGGCGGTCTTGCGCGTCGCGTCCGACGAGCAGATCGACATCGTTCGTAGCGCGCGAATAGCCGTAGGTGTGAAGCGCCAAGGCCCCGACGATGGCGAACGGGATTCCTTCCCGATCGAGAAACCCACGAACCTCGCCAACCACCGCGGCAATTTCCAAGAGCGCCTCCGCACAACGAGGATCCTACTACGGCGCCCGGCGCTACGGCAGAGCCACCGTGTCGACCCCCTCCATCAGCCACAGGTTGGACGTGGTCTTGACGGTGCGGTAGGTGAGGCTCTTGCCGTCCGGGCTCAGCGACAGGCGCAGGGCGGGATGATGCAGGCTCACGGGGCGATACTCTGACCCCAGGGAGCCGATCGTCTTCTCGGCCCCACCGGCGACGCTCATGGAGAACAGATTCAGGCGATCCTCGCCGGCGACCTGCCGGATGCCATAGATCGTCTTACCGTCGGTCGAGAAGGCATAGGCCAACGCGCGCGTCGAGGACACATCGCGCGTCGTCTTGCCGTCCGGCGATATCAACTTCGCCCCGCCGTCATCGTGCAGAATCCACTCGCCGGAAGGCGACCACACCGGAACCCACCCGCCGGAGTACTTGACATCCGCTTTCACGACCTCGGGCTCCGGCTCGCCGCCCACCGGGGAGACCGGCCAGAGTCCCGCCGGCGCCTTGTTGGAACTGAACACGATCCTGCCGCCCGAGGTCCAGGCGATTGGGCTTGCGTCCTCATCAATCTGGGTGATCGGGGTGGCCACCGGCGAATCCAGGTAGCGCACATAGAAATGAAACGGGGCCGTGTTCTTCTGCCGCGCCGCGAAAGCCACGGCTTTCCCGTCCGGGGACCACACGGTGCTGTTTTGCCCGCCCTGCTCGAACGACAACGGCGTGAATCGG
>JANNRU010000479.1:0-1883 GCA_031401755.1 Acidobacteriota bacterium
AGCTCGATGTCGACTCCGAGATCGTACGAGTTGAGCTTGAGCTCATACCCTGGGCGCAGCGGTTGCTGTTCCTGAACCGTCATCGCCAACCGGGCTATCGGCGGTTAGATCGAAAGCTTCCAATGTCGGTAGCGATCCGGCGAGGATTCAAAGTCGATCGGTTGCTGCCCGCGTGTTTCCGTTGCCACGACCACCTCCGGCCGGGCATTATACTTCCGTCTTTGGCGATTGCCCGCGACTTATTACTGCACTATAGTGCACTCGTGTCCCGCCGCCGAGCCGACCTGCCCGCCTCGACATCGCTGCTCGGCAGTCTGGCGCGCCGCGTACGTCAGCTCCGCGAAGAACGCGTGTGGACACGGCGACAGCTCGCGGAGCGCTCTGGCCTTTCGGTTCGATTCCTGGCCCGGATCGAGTCGGGCGACGGTAACGTCTCGATCCTGCGGCTGGACGCGCTCGCGCGGGCATTGGCGACGCCGATCGAAGAATTGGTTCGTCCGTCCGGCGACCCTTCGCGAGTGATCTCGCTCGTCGGGATCCGTGGCGCGGGGAAGAGCAGCGTCGGCGATCGGCTGGCCCGTCGCGTCGGGCTCCCGTTCATCGAGATGGACCGCCGGATCGTCGACAGCGCCGGATTACCGCTCGACCAAATTTTTGAGCTCCATGGCGAGGAGTATTACCGGAGGATCGAACGCGAGACGCTGCGCCGAATACTCTCGACGGGCGACGCCTGCGTCCTGGCCGCCTCGGGAGGAGCCGTCCACGAGCCGACGACTTGGGAATTGTTGCGCAGGCAGTCCACCGCCGTCTGGTTGCGCGCAGCACCCGAGGACCATTGGAACCGGGTCGTGGCCCAGGGCGATGCACGTCCGATGGCCGACAACCCCGAGGCGATGAGCGAACTTCGTGCGCTGTTGCGTGCGCGTGCGCCGTTCTACGCGCAGGCGCGCTGGACCGTCGACACGACGGGTCGCTCGATCGATGAGGTCGTCGCCGAGATTTACCGCCGGTGGGTCGAGCAGCGGGAGACCACGCCGGACCGTGGCCAGGAAAGTCCCTAGCTCGATCGCTCTGCGGCGGGTGGGTGGAAAACAAGCATGTACTGATACGGCAGAGCGTAGCTCTCCGCGCCCAGAGTCCAGCCGGCGGCCGAAAACTCAGCGACCACCCGTTCCCGCGCGAGTCGCTCAGACGGCGGCGGGCCGACCGGCAATTCACCGTCCCGCCAGTCGATCACGGCCACCCTCCCGGCGGGCGACAACACTTTTTCCAGTCGATTGATGTATGCGGGCCGGCCCTCGATGTGGTGCCAGGTATTGATGATCACGGCAACGTCGATCTCGTCGTCAGGAAGCCGCGGATCGTCGGGTGCGCCGAGCAGAGGGATCACCTGTTTCGCTTGCAGGTGCTGGCGTTTCCGGATGTACTCGATCATCGCCGGCTCGATGTCGACCGCGAAAACACGCCCTTGGCTGCCGACTGCCGTGCTCAGATAGACCGTGAAATATCCGGTGCCGGCACCGATGTCGGCGACTGTCGACCCCAGCTCGATCGCCAAAAAATCGAGGATGGCCACGGGACGTTGCCACTCGAGGCGCGTCGGGTCTTCGAAGATTTTTTCCCAGCGCTCCACGTCGGCAAACGATTGATGATGCCCCTCGCTGTCGGCCGCCGGTGGGCTCGCCGGAGCGCGTTTGGACTCGGCCGGGGGTGCGGCGAAAATCGCGCCGGCGGAGAAGACGACAGCCAGGAGTCGGATGACGCCGAAGCCCGTTCGCTGCATGACCGTTCCCTCGCGGAAGGCTTTCTCGATTTCGCTCCGGGCGCCGTGCCCGGAGACGGTGTTAGGGTATAGGAGTCGGCGCTAACCGGCGAACCGTCGG
>JANNRU010000480.1:0-4293 GCA_031401755.1 Acidobacteriota bacterium
CATCTCAGCCGCCTCTGCGCGTCTCGGCGCTCCCCGACAATCCGGAAGCCTACTCGCCGATGCTGACCGCTGCTCACAACAGTCACGACTCGACTGCCGTATGAGCGGCGCTCCGCGACGTCGCCAAGCATCACACGGGAACTCCCTGCCGGCGGAATTCCGCTTTCACTGCTGTTGAACGTCGGATCGAACGTCGGGCGATCTGTTGGACCCTACGCGGTCCACCGGATCATCTCCGGCAGGGTCTTCACGCGCGGCATGCGGCGGAAGTAACGTCGGCAGCGCCGGTCACGCAATCATCTTCGCGCTGGAACTACTTGGTCGTGATGGCTTGCGTGCTGGCAGCGGTGTACTTCGCCTTCGACTGCGACTTCCAGACCAAGATGTTCGAGTCCTGACCCTCGTCGGGACCCGGCCTCATTCGAGATCGGGGACGTAGAGATCCGTCGGCCAGCGCACCGTGTATTCCAGACGCAACTTGCGCTTTTCGCGCGGCGCGAGGCTCAGGCGCCATTCCACGACGCCGGGGCGATCGGCGACGGGGGTCGAGCCTGGCGTCGTCTCGCGACCGGTTTCGACCTTGATCCGCTCGTCTTCGGACACGGGCACGCGATCGTGGAGCACGACGTCGACCGCGCGGTCGCGCAGATTCTCGATCGTGGTGTCGTAGGCGAAGACGACTTGCCGCGTGCGATTCGACAACCCCTCGCGTGAGCGTTCCTGCGGCAGGCGGACGCGTTCGACCTTGATTCGGTTGTCAACGCCGAAGGGCAGGGTCAGCTCGGAGCCCGGGCCGGTCTCGGGAAGCACGAACGAGCCGAGGAACGCGCCCTCGGCGAAGACGCGCACGACGCCCGAAAGCAGCGGGAAGTTGCCGGGGGCCTTGGTCTCGACCGACAGGAACGCGGCCGCGTTCAGCATCGGCGTCGTGCGGTACTCGAGGCGGCCGTCGAGGGTCTCCTCGCGGAGCACGACGCGCCGCTCGCTCCCGTCGGCGGGGACGTCGATGCGGCCGGGGACTTCGAAGGCGACGTTGTAGGCCGACTGCACGATGCCGGCTTGGAGCAGCCTCGCCTCGGTGTCGGCGAATCCCTCACCGTCAACCATGGTCGGTGCGGCGGGGACGTCGCGCGTGTCGGCCTCAACGACTTCAGCGAAACCGCCTTGGGCTTTCGTCATGCGTAGCTCCTGCGGCCGCAGCAGCAACGGCGGAAGCCACGGGGGCTCGACGCCGCGCGCCGGCGCTGCGGTCGACAGGCGCAGCGCGACGCTCTTCCAGTCCTCGCCGGTTCGCTGGATCACGGTCGCCTCGGCGACGAGCGCCACTTTGCTCGTTGCCATATCGACACTTGCGCGATAGGTCGGTCGCCACGTAGCACCCGGGACGAGGTACGACAGGCGCACGGTCAGCGCCCCGGCCTGCTTGGCTTCGACTTCGACGGCGACGTGCTTGCTGCGAATCGGCCCCGCGGGACGCGCGGCGGCGAGGCGCGCGCGGGCGACTTGCAGGGCTTCTTGTAACTTCTTGCTTTCCCGGTCGCGCTCGATGCGCGCCTTCCCGAGCTTGTCGAACTGTGTTTCGAGGAGCGTGTAGACGGCCGTGATCGAGGCTGGGTCGGCCTTCCCTGAGCCGAGCGCTTCGCCCTGGTTCTTGGCGGTCGTGGCCCGGATCGCGACCAGGAACTCTCGCAAGTCACTCGCGACCTTAGAGGCCTCGTCCAGGCCCGCCAACGCTTCCTCGATCCGTCGCACCTCGTCGCGCGCGGCCAGGTACTCCGGCGTCTCTTCCGGCTCGTCGGCGTGCGGGCGGATCTCGACCATGCCGAGCGCGGCGGGCACGCCGCGACCGGAGGCGCGGAACGACTCCGGATCGACGGCCTGGGGCACTTCGGTGAACAGGATCGTGGACGGACCGGCCGGAAGATCGATGCGTGCTTCGCGGACGACCTCGGCGCGATCGGCGAAGAGCGTGACCTCCGTGACGCGGGATCCGCGCGCCTCGACCGTCGCTGCGCGGGCGGGTGTGGCGAGGATTGTGGCGGCGAGGGAGGCGAAAGCGGTAATTGATCTCATGGCCGTTAGGATACCGTATGGTCCAACTACGCGAACGATGGTCCCACGGGCCCGACTCGACTGGAGATCTCGGTGAAGCGGAAGCTCCCCTCAGGTCAGCGATCCACCCTCGAATCCGCCCGGGGCACAAATCATCCAGCCCTAGCAGGTTCTCCTCGCCGCATTCGCCGGCTGGATCAACCGCCACCAACAGGCGGCCATCGACTATTTGCGAGACGAGAACCGCATTCTTCTCGAGCAACTCGGCGAGCGACGGATCAGGCACCGAATCCGTCCGGCTGCCGGCACGCTCCCCGAATTTGAACGCTTGGATCGAGCGCTTCCTACGCTCGAGCAAGTCCGAGTGCCTCGACCGGATGCTCTTCTTCGGAGAAGAGCCCTTGCGGCGGTAGTCGCCGAGTGCCTCGCGCATTACCACACCGAGCGGAATCACCAGGGACTCGACAACACGATCATCGCGCCCATGCCCAGCCCCGCGAGGCCTTTCGGGCGCGTCCGCTGTCGGGAGCGACTCGGCAAGATGCTGCGGTACGACCACCGACACGCGGCATAACATCTCAGCCGCCTCTGCGCGTCTCGGCGCTCCCCGACAATCCGGAAGCCTACTCGCCGATGCTGACCGCTGCTCACAACAGTCACGACTCGACTGCCGTATAAGCGGCGCTCCGCGACGTCGCCAAGCATCACACGGGAACTCCCTGCCGGCGGAATTCCGCTTTCACTGCTGTCGAACGTCGGATCGAACGTCGGGCGATTTGTTGGACGCTACCGCCCAGCGCTTCGCGAGGCACGTGTCTCCGCTCACAACCGTGGTCTACAAGCACCCGTCGGACGAAGAACTGGCGAGGCGTGTACGAGGGCTGAACTGTTGATCGCCGTCTGGAACTACGGCTCGACCTTCGTCGGCCAGTGGACGAACTGGCCATTCGCGAAAACCACGTCGGCGCCACTCGAAGCGGACGGTCCTTCGTCATTCCACGGAATTCCACCCGCGAGGTCAGGGTAGTAGGTCCGGTCTAACGCATGGTCGGCGCCGTAACTCGCAAGCCCGAACGTCGTGCCGTTGGTGAAGTAAAGCAGCGGTTGGCCCCAACCATCCAGTGTTGGAAGTTCGGCTAGGTAGACTGGCACCAGCTCAGCCGCCACTCCGGACAACGGTGTGAAGCCAGTGGGAGCATCGGGGTAGCGGTTGTTGTCGATGGAATACTCCATCATCGCGATCGCAACACGCGTCATGGCGTTGATCGTCGTGAACGCCGCTTTAGATTCGCCGAAGGGCCGCATGATGAATCGGCCCGTGACCATCACTAGGTCGTCGTGCGCTTCATTGGCGTCGACGATCTCGGCAAGCTGCGCGGAAACGATCGGCCTGGCCGCAACATCCGACTCCGCCAACCCGTCGGCGCCCAAACTGATGAGGCGATAGTTGCGAGATGTCGCCTGATACAGCAGCGGCCGCTTCCAAGCATCCACTACAGCGACTGCGGCGCCCCCGAGAAGTGGGCGACCACGAACGACTTCGCCAAGTCGCCTCAGCTTCCCGTCGGCTGACGGATACGTCCCGGCCTGTCGCGCGATATCGTCCAAGAAGGCCCCTGCGAGCCGCATCGTTGTCATCGTGTCGGAGATGGGATCTGTGATCGCAATCGGGCTCCTCGCCCGATTCTCACCCACTGCCCCCAGACCGAACATGCACAGTGTGATGAACACGGCGAGGAACGCTCGCATGAGAAGTCTCCTTAATGGCTGCTCAGAATCTACTCTCGCAGTTTCGTCGCGCAACGCCACAAGATCCCGCACTCGGCGGACCGACACCCGAGCGATCGACATGTGCCATCCGCGTTTCGGCGGTGCGAGCTGGCCGCCTACGCTGCTGCGTCCTCATGGATGGTCTTGGGCATTCGCCGTTCCGCGGGTTGCGGCACGGAAACCGACCTTCGGTACGGCCACCCCGGCGTACGTAGATTCCCCGCGTGCCAGGGCCCGATGCGTGTGCTCGCCGCGATCCATTCAACGGAGGCGATCCGGGTGTAACTGTCGCTTCGTTGACCGCCACGATTCGGGGATCGTAGCGCGAGTTCAGGCACGATGGAAGGCGCGGGAAGTCCGCGAACTTCGCGCCTCGTCGCCCCAATTTTCTTGGATTCCAACCCGAGAGCCCCGCTGTTCGCCGAGCGTACGGCCGTTGGAGTAGGGACCGGGGTCGCCCCCGGCCCCCTC